>JAKOOD010000471.1 GCA_022701635.1 Burkholderiaceae bacterium
GATGGCCGGGCGGCTTTCGCCGACCTTGGACAGCTTGCCGGTATCGCGGTTGTACAGCATGAAGACCGTCGGCTGCCGGTCGGACCAGGATTCGACCAGCACGAACGGGGTGCTGGAGCGCAGCGCAACGCTGAGGGCGTTCACGCGCCCCGGCAGCAGCTTGTCGACCGCTTCCTGCGCCTGTTTCATGGCGGGATCGAACCAGGCCACGGCCTCGGTATCGATGGTGTAGCGCACGCCGAGCAGGCGGGTGGCGTCCGTCACCAGCTCGCCGCTGAAGTCGTACTGTTCCAGGTCGACCAGCGGCGTCGCAGCGATCTTGCCGGCCGCAAGGTCGTAGGCAAACAGCGCGCTCTTGTCACGCTTGCCGTAGCTGCTCACATAGAGCATGCCGTCGGGCGCGAAGCCGACCGGCGTGACCGCATCCTCGCTGCGCAGGAAGGCATCGCTGTCCGCCAGCTTGCGCCACTGGCCGGTCTTGGCGTCGAGGTAATGCAGCACTTCGCGGTTGTCCTCGACCGTGGTCACCAGCGCCGGCCGCCCCTTGGCGTCGAGCCACCACTGGCGCGTCCAGCGCGGCGCCTTCACCGTCTCGTTGGCACCGTTCAGGGTATTGAGCCGGACCAGCCGGACCTCGTCGATACCCTCGTCGCGCGAGAAGTTGACCGTCATCACATACACCCACTCGGAATCCTGCGCGCCGGGTTGACGCAGCAGATAGGTATTCCAGGGCATTTTTTCGCGCTCGAGGACGGTCGCGTCCTTGACCCAGGGATCGAAGGTCTCGACCAGCTGGCGCCGCACGCTGCCATCCGCATTGACGGCGAACAGTCCGGGCGCGTAGCGCTCCTTGCCCGGCGCGGTGGTCTTGTCGCGCGAATCGTAGACCAGGCGGCCGTTGTTGACCCATTCGAAATAGCCGACGTCGGCATCCCTGAAGGTCGCCACCACCTTGATCGCATTGTCGGCCAGGTCGATGACGCCGAGCTGGTCGTGGCCGCTCTCGTTATTTACCAGCATGGCCAGGCGCTTGCCGTCCGGCGACAGCTTGGCGCCGCTCACGCCGGGATTGCCGAAGAAGGCGGTGAGCGGGACCGGGGCATCGGCCGCCTTGACCGTGACGCCGGTGAAGAAGGCCAACAGCAGCAGCGATAGTGACAACAGCGGGGATACGATACGCATGATGGACGACCTTGTGAAAGGAAGACCGACCATGGTAACGCGGCGGAAATATTTACGCTACTGCAATAATTGGCGAGAATTCAACAGCTGCCCACGTGCCGGCGCTGTCAATCGCAACCGCATTGCCGCAGCGCATGCACGGGTCGGCGCATTTGCTTGGACCGCCGGTCGATTGGCGCCTAAGGTGAATGCTTTCCTACATCGGGAACGGAAGGCAGTCCACAATGGAGAAAGTCATGTCAGGCAAAAAGAGTGTCGTTGCGAGCATTGTGTTGGGTACCCTGTTGGCGTTGCCCGCCTTGGCGGCGGCGGACAGTGCCTTGCACGCGTCCGATCGCACTGCGATCGTGCAGACACTGACCGCGAAAATGAACGCGAACTACATCGACCCCGCCGTGGCCGAACGGGTCGGTCGTGCGCTTGTCCGGAAAAATACCGACGGCGGCTATGCGTCCGCCGCCACGGCGCAGGCCTTCAGCGAAGCTTTGGCGACAGACCTGCGCACCTTCAGCGGTGACCTGCATTTCGGCGCCAGGCTCGACGACAATTTTCGCGAGTATAGCGGCGCCCGCAGCCTGCCCAGCCGCGCCGAGCTGGACGAAGCCCGCGAGCAGGCGGCGCGGCAAGGTTTCGGCATCGAGAAGATCGAACGCCTTCCCGGCAACGTCGGCTACATCGAGCTGCGCGGCTTCGGCAACACGGCCTTCGCCGGCCCGGCCTACACGGCGGCGATGTCGCTGATGGCGGGCACGGATGCGCTGATCCTCGACCTGCGCCGCAACGGCGGCGGCAGCCCAGCCAGCGTGGCTTACCTGATGAGCCATTTCTTCGCGTTCGGCGACGACCGTCACCTGATCGACATCTACGACCGCGCGACCGACACGACGCGGCAGATCTGGACCGTGCCGTCGGTCGCGCAACGTTACGACAAGCCCGTGTACGTGCTGACCTCGGCCCGCACCTTTTCCGGCGGCGAGGATTGCGCCTACGACTTCCAGGTGCAGAAGCGCGGGACGCTGGTCGGCGAAACCACCGGCGGCGGTTCCAATCCGGTGGACTGGTTCAGCGCGGGACGCGGCATCGTGGTGGCGATCCCGACCGCGCGCACGACCAATGCCGTCACCAAGACCAACTGGGAGCATGTCGGCGTCAAACCGGACATCGCCGTGCCGGCGGCGCAGGCCTTGCAGACGGCGCATGCGGCCATCCTGCGCAAGCTGGTGTCATCCGCGAAGGAGAACGGGGAACGCGCGACACTGGCGCGGCTGCTGGCGATGGTGGAGAAAGGCGACACCGAGAAGCCGGTCTATACGCTCAGGGGCGAGCGCTGATTCGACATGACGACGGCGATCCGTCCGTGGTCGCCGTCATCACTTCATCACTGGACGCGCTGATTGATCTCGGTACCCGCAATCCTTCCGTTACCCTCGGCATCCGCCTCTATCCCCCAAGCCTCCGTCGCTCGGTGAAGCAAGGCGAATTCACCATCGGCGAAACGATCGTCCGCGTACGCCAACTTCCACATGGCCTTCCATAAACGTAGCTTGAGGTCCGGGCGAGTAATTTCCGCTAAGCACTGGTCGATAATAACGGCGTCCACTTTGGCCAAGCCGTCAGCGCTGGTCGGAAGATCGCTGGTCAAGTCGCGAACGACTTGATCGAACACATCGTCTTCAATGCCGGCATAGTCGAGGATGCTCAATCGGTACGTCGCCGCTATCTCGGACGGCGATCCACCGCCATCGCTGATCACGGTCAAAGCAAGCAATCGGCAAATGGCTTGGGGGCTATCAGACGGGTAGGAACGCATGGCTTGTCCTTGCTAAACAATTTGAAAGTACTGGTTTCACAGCAGACCGGTTCAAACAAGCCCTCGTTTATCTTGGCGATCGCGTGTTGCAGTGTTATTCGCCATGGTAAACCGATGCACGTGGCCAATGCGCACTGTTGACTGTGGTCATCTGACGGATTACTCGGCATGCATGACATCCTTCCAGGTCTTTTCGTCATGCAGCGACATCATCCTCGCGGTATTCAGTCTCGTTGCGGCCGCCCGCCGCCTCGGCCTTGCGCAATTCCACGCGCCGGATCTTGCCCGACATCGTCTTCGGCAGCTCGCTGAATTCCAGCCGCCGGATACGTTTATAGGGCGACAGCCGCTCGCGCGCAAAGGCGAAGATGGCGGCGGCCAGTGCGCGCGTCGGTTCCACGCCGGGACGCAGCGCGATGAAGGCCTTGGGCACCGACAGGCGCAGCGGATCGGGGCTGGGCACGATGGCCGCCTCCAGCACGTCCGGGTGCTCGATCAGCACGCTCTCGAGTTCGAACGGGCTGATCCGGTAATCCGAGGACTTGAAGACGTCGTCGTTGCGGCCGACGTAGAAATAGTTCCCGCCGGCGTCGACCGTGGCGCTGTCGCCGGTACGGTAGCGGCCGGCGCGCATCACGTCCGCGGTCTTGGCTTCGTCGCCCTCGTAGCACAGCATCAGGCCGAGCGGCCTCGGCTCAAGCACGATGGCGATCTCGCCCTCGGCGGCAGGCTGGTCGTCGCCGTCCAGCAGCTCGATGCGGTAGCCCGGCAGCGGCCGCCCCATCGAGCCGGGCTTGACGGTCTGGCCCGGCGAATTGCCGACCTGGCAGGTGGTCTCGGACTGGCCGTAGCCGTCGCGGATGCGGATGCCCCAGGCGCGCTCGACCTGCTCGATCACTTCGGGGTTCAGCGGCTCCCCTGCCCCGACCAGCTCGCGCAGCGGCGGCTGCCAGGCGCGCAGGTCTTCCTTGATCATCATGCGCCACACGGTCGGCGGCGCGCACAGCGAGGTCACGCCGCAGCGCACGATGGTGTCGAGGCAGGCGCGCGCCGAGAAGCGTTCGTAGTTGTAGACGAACACGGTGGCGCCGGCGTTCCACGGTGCGAAGAAGCAGCTCCAGGCGTGCTTGGCCCAGCCGGGCGAGCTGATGTTCCAGTGGACGTCGCCCGGCTGCAGGCCGATCCAGTACATGGTCGACAGGTGGCCGACCGGGTAGCTCTGGTGGCTGTGCAGGACCAGCTTCGGTTTGGCGGTGGTGCCGGAGGTGAAGTACAGCAGCAGCGGATCGGTGGCCTTGGTCACGCCGTCCGGCGCGAAGCCTTGCGCCGCGCGGCGGCTGTCGTCGAAGTCGCGCCAGCCGCTGGCGCTGCCACCGACCGCGATGCGGGTATAGCCGCCCGCCAGCGACGCGAACTTGTGCGCCTCGGAGGTTTGCGCGATCACGTGGCGGATCTGCCCGCGTTCCATGCGGTCCTCGAGATCGGCGGTCGACACCAGCATCGTGGTCGGCACCAGCACCGCGCCCAGCTTGATCCCGGCCAGCATGATTTCCCACAGCTCGACGCGGTTGGGGAGCATCAGGAGGATGCGGTCGCCGCGGCCGACGCCGCAGTCGCGCAGCCAGTTCGCCACCTGCGACGAACGTGAGGCCATCTCGGCGTAGCTGATCTTGCGTTCGCTGCCGTCTTCCTCGACCACCCACAGGGCCGGGGTGGCATTGTCGCGCGCATGGCCGTCGAAGTAGTCGAGCGCCCAGTTGAAGTCGATGAGTTCGGGCGCGCGGTAGTCGCGGTAGGCGGTGTCGTAGTCGGTGCGGTGCTGCTGGAGGAAGTCGCGCGCGGCCAAGAAGCGCGCGCCCGGGGATGCTGCGGCCATGGTTGTCTCCTGTGCGTGGTGGCGCGAGCGATGACGGCGTGCGCCGGCCCGCTCTGCGGTTATTGTTCGCACCATTCTGCCACGACTCCGTCAGCCGCGGCAGATGCACCGGGCATCAAGGGCTCATTCGCGCCGTAGCGTGGTCACCTTCATCTCGTCCTGGGGCTGCAGCATGTCGATCACGCGGCAGTCGCCGCACATCTTCATGCGGTCGAGGTTGCCGGCAAAGGCCGGATGGGATCCCAGGCGCGCCAGCATGCCCTCGATCATGCGCAACGTGCCGAAGGGCTTGCTGCAGCGGATGCAGTGGAAGGGCTGGGTTTCGTTGAGCAGCACCGCCTGCTTGCGCGACTCCGAGAAGGAGAGGCGCGGCACCAGCGCGATCGCGTTTTCGGGGCAGGTGTCGGCGCACAGGCCGCACTGCACGCAATTCTTTTCGATGAAGCGCAGTTGCGGCGCATTCTGCCCATCCTGCAGGGCCGAGGCCGGACAGGCGCCGACGCAGGCCATGCACAGGCTGCAGGTGTCGCGGTTCAGCGCCAGCGCGCCGAACGGCGCGCCCGGCGCCAGCGGGATCTCGGGAACCTGCTGCGGCGCGTGGCGGTACAAATGGTCGAGGGCGTAATCCAGCGTATTGCGCTTCTCGAGCGCGATGTTGTAGCCGGCGCGTTGTGGCGGCACCTCGCCGCGCGGCGCGTGCTGCAAGGCCGGCGCCAGCTCGGCCGGGCTGCTCACCCGCAGCAGCTGCAAGTGCGGCCCGGCGTAGCCCAGGCCATCCATCACCTGCTGCGCGAACCGCATCTGCTGGTCGAGCGCCGCCGTGTACTGCGGCGCGTCGTCGTCGGTCATGAGTACGGTCACGCCGCTGGCGCCATAGGCCAGCGCGGTCAGCCAGACCTCGATCCCGGTCGATGCGGTGTGGTGCAGCGCCACCGGCAGCACGCGCGCAGGCACCGGCTCCGGCAGGTTCGCCAGCAGGTGGCCGCCGGACTCGCTGTGCAGCAGCACCACCGGTTCGCTGCCCTCGACCTCGAAGTAGGCCTGCAGCAGCGCCTTCAGGCGGCCGCCGATATGCTGG
>JAKOOD010000480.1 GCA_022701635.1 Burkholderiaceae bacterium
ATGAGCTTCCGCAAGGAAGACCACCAGGCGCTGCAGCCGATGTACCACTTCCGCATCAAGAAAGACCAGAAGAACGAGTGGGACCTGCTGGAACTGGTGCGCGAGATCCCGGTTGCCGACATGCCGCTGCCGGTCAAGAACAAGCGCTGACATGGACACGCCGTCGAGCAAGCCCGGGCAGCCTTCGCTGTCCACGCGCGACCTGAGCATCCGCTTCGGCGGCCACGTCGCGGTGAATGGGGTGTCGGCCGATTTTTATCCCGGCACGCTGACCGTGATCGTGGGTCCGAACGGGGCCGGCAAGACCACCTATTTCAACCTGGTGTCGGGCCAGCTGCAGGCCACGTCCGGCCGCGTGTTCCTGCGCGGCCAGGACATCACCGGCGCCGGACCGGCGCGCCGCACCCGCCTGGGCATCGGCCGGGCGTTCCAGCTGACCAACCTGTTTCCGCACCTGACGGTGCTGGAAAACGTGCGGCTGGCGGTGCAGAGCCGGGCCGGCATCGGCCTGTCGATGCTGTCGCTGTGGTCCGGGCACCGCGACGTGATCGCGCGCGCCGAGCACTACCTCGAGCGGGTGGCGATGTCGGGCAAGCGCAACACCTGGGTCGGCACGCTGTCGCACGGCGACCAGCGCAAGCTCGAAGTCGCGATCCTGCTGGCGCTGGAACCCGAGATCATGATGTTCGACGAACCGACCGCCGGCATGAGCGTGGACGAGGTGCCGGTGGTGCTCGACCTGATCCATCAAGTAAAAGCCGAGCGCCGGCGCACCGTGCTGCTGGTCGAGCACAAGATGGACGTGGTGCGCGCGCTGGCCGACCGCATCGTCGTGCTGCACAACGGCACCCTGGTGGCGGACGGCGAACCGGCCACCGTGATGCAGTCGCAGATCGTACAGGAGGCCTATCTTGGCACACCCGAACCTGCGTGACGTGGACGCGGCGCCGGCCGCCGACCCGATCCTGACCCTGTCCGGCGTCCACACCCGCATCGGCCAGTACCACATCCTGCAGGGGGTGGACCTGGCGGTGCCGCGCGGCGGCCTGGCGGTGCTGCTGGGCCGCAACGGCGCCGGCAAGACCACGACCCTGCGCACCATCATGGGCCTGTGGAAGGCCAGCCGCGGATCGATCATGTTCGACGGCCGCGACATCAGCAAGATGACGACGCCCGACATCGCGCGCGCCGGCATCGCCTACGTCCCGGAAAGCATGGCGGTGTTCTCGGAACTGACGGTACGCGAGAACCTCTACCTGGCGGCGCGCACCGGTCCGCTGGACGCGGCGCGGGTCGACTGGATCTGCGCCTTCTTCCCTGCCCTGAAGCGCTTCTGGAACACCCCGGCCGGCAATCTGTCGGGCGGGCAGAAGCAGATGGTCGCGATCGCGCGCGCGATCGTGGAACCGCGCCGGCTGCTGCTGGTCGACGAGCCGACCAAGGGCCTGGCCCCGGCCATCGTCCAGAGCCTGATGGCGGCCTTCCGCGAACTGAAGGATACCCGCACCACGATCCTGCTGGTCGAGCAGAACTTCAACTTCGTCAAGAGCCTTGGCGACAGCGTAAGCGTGATGGACGATGGCCGCGTCGTGCATGCCGGCCTGATGCACGACCTGGCCGGCAACGCGGCACTCCAGCAGCGGCTGCTCGGCCTATCGCTCGACTCCCACCAATGACATGAAACCGACGACCGTGACCGCTCCCCTCCCGCTCCCCCAGGCCGCCCCGGCCCCGCACGCCGAAACGCCCCTGCCGGCGGCCCGGCGCGACATCGCGCCGCTGCTGCTGGTGCCGCTGTTGATGCTGGCCGTCCTGCCCTTCGTCAGCTTCGCGACCTGGATCACGCTGACCGTGGCCGGGCTGGCGATGGGCATGATGATCTTTATCATGGCCAGCGGCCTGACCCTGGTGTTCGGCCTGATGAACGTGCTGAACTTCGGCCATGGCGCCTTCGTCTCGGTTGGCGCGTTTACCGCCACGCTGGTGCTGCTGCCGATGCGCAACTGGCTGGAAGCCGATTCGCTGGCGGCCAACCTCGGCGCGCTCGGCCTGGCCGTGCTGCTGGCGATGGCCGTCACCTTTCTGCTCGGCCTGGTCTTCGAGCGCGTGCTGATCATGCCGGTGTATGGCCAGCACCTGAAGCAGATCCTGATCACGATGGGCGGCATGATCGTCTCGGAACAATTGATTAACGTGATCTGGGGTGCCGAGCAATTGCCGCTGCCCCTGCCGGCAGCCCTGCACGGCGCCCTGTTCCTGGGCGATGCCGCCATCGAGAAGTACCGGCTGGTGGCGGTCGTGGTCGGGCTGGTGGTGTTCGCGGCGATGTTCCTAACGCTCAACCGGACCCGCATCGGCCTCCTGATTCGCGCCGGCGTCGAGAACGGCGACATGGTCGAGGCGCTCGGCTACCGCATCCGCCGCCTGTTCGTCGCCGTGTTCGCGGCCGGGTCGGCGCTGGCCGGCCTGGGCGGCGTGATGTGGGGGCTGTACAAGGAAACCCTGTCGGCCTCGATGGGCGCCGACATCACGGTGATGATCTTCGTCGTCATCATCATCGGCGGACTGGGGTCGGTCGGCGGCTGCTTCATCGGGGCGCTGCTGATGGCGCTGGCCGGCAACTACGCCGGCTTCCTGGCACCCAAGGTCGCGCTGGTGTCGAACATCATCCTGATGATCGCCATCCTGCTGTGGCGCCCGGCCGGCCTGTATTCAACATCGCGGAGCTGAGATGCTGGTCAAAGTCCTGTCCAACGACCTGCCGCGCAGCCGCCTGCTGGCCGCCGTGCTGGTCGCCATCGTGCTCGGGCTGCTGCTGGCGCCCTTCCTGTTCAGCGGCGCGCGTCCGCTCAACACCGCGGCCACCATCTGCATCTACATCGTGCTGGTGGCATCCTACGACCTGCTGCTGGGCTATACCGGCATCGTCTCGTTTGCCCACACCATGTTCTACGGGATCGGTGCCTACGGCATCGGCATCGCACTGGCGCGCGTCGACGAGCCGACCTGGGGCGTGGCTTTCACCGGGCTGGCGCTGGCGCTGTTGTTGACGGTGGCGCTGGCGCTGGTGATCGGCCTGTTCGCGCTGCGCGTGCGGGCGATCTTCTACGCCATGATCACGCTGGCGGTGGCATCCTCGTTCGCGGTGCTGGCCTCGCAGCTATCCGATTTCACCGGCGGCGAGGACGGCCGCACCTTCGGCGTGCCGGAACTGCTCACGCCCGGCTTCACGCTATTTGAAAACGATGTGCTTGGCCGCGCCATCGATGGCAAGGTCATCACTTATTACATCGTGTTCTTCGGCTGCGTACTGCTGTTCCTGTTCCTGCTGCGGCTGGTCAATTCGCCGTTCGGGCGGGTGCTGCAGGCGATCCGCGAGAACGAATTCCGCGCCGAGGCGCTCGGCTACCGCACCGTGGTCTACCGGGTCTGGGCCAACGTGCTGGCGGCGCTGGTGGCGGCGCTGGCCGGCGCCCTGATGGCGCTGTGGCTGCGCTACGTCGGCCCCAAGACCTCGCTCGGTTTCGAGGTGATGACCGACATCCTGCTGATCGTCGTCATCGGCGGCATGGGCACCATGTACGGCGCGGTGGTCGGCGCCACGCTGTTCATCCTGGCGCAGAACTACCTCAAGACACTGATGGGACAGGCCTCGGATGCGCTGGCCGGCACGCCGCTGCTGGCGGCGGCGCTGCACCCTGACCGCTGGATGCTGTGGCTGGGGGTGCTGTTCATCCTGTCGATCTATTTTTTCCCGATCGGGATCGTCGGCAAGCTGCGCATGCGACGTTTCCTTGCGCCCCAGCGCTGATCCTTCCCGCAAGCAGCTTCCTGTCTCCCTCACGTGCAGCGCCCGAGCGGGCGCTGCCACGATCCGTCCCACGCCCCCGCACGTCCCGCCAGACGATACGTCGTTTGTCCAGCCCAGCCGTTAGCCAAAGATCAAGGTTTATT
>JAKOOD010000486.1 GCA_022701635.1 Burkholderiaceae bacterium
GTGAAAATGTGTGTATTTTCACGATTGTTGCATTGTATTAAAAACGAACGCCGACCGGAGTGCCGTTGCGATACACGGCGTTTTCATTCGCCCAGAGTGCAAAAAATCGGGGTCAGAGCGCAATGGCCCGACGCCCGAGCATACGCCCGGCAAAAGCGAATGTCTACTTTGTCAACATTTGCGTGGTTATCTTCCCCATGGGCATAATGGGGCCATGGACATCCCCATTCCCGAGGAAAAAATCCTGGCGATCACGCGCCAGGGCCGTACCCGGCTCGAAGCGACCGACTGGTTCCGCGTCGCCGCCGGCCTGCATTACCTGGCCGGGCTGATGACGCGCGAATCGATCGACTTCAAGGCGGTCGACCGCGACTGGAACCGCTTCATCTACCACAGCCTCGGCGGCGGCCACACGATCACCAGCGTGCTGCAGTTCATGAGCGGCGAGAACGTGCTGCCGACGCTGCGCTCGGCGCGCTTCATGGCGCTGTTCGCCGACACCTGTCCGGAGGTGCCGGTCGATTCGATTCCCTTCCTGCTCGAACTGAACCTGGGCGTGGCCAAGAACATCTCGCAACTTGGGGTGGCGGGGCCGCTGCACGACTGGCTGCAGGCGCACAAGGCCCAGCGTGGCGAGGACGCGCCCGGCGAAGGCATATAATGGCGCTTTCAGGCGTACTCAAATTGCAAGCTATGGACAACCTTACACGAGCCATCAACCCCTTCGATAACTTGATCGTCGGCTTCGACAAGGCCTTGCGCGTGGTGGGCGGCGTGGCCAAGGCGGCGCGTGCGAATCCGGGCACGCTGGCCAGCGACTGCGAACTCAACAACCAGGAAGCGCGCCACAGCGCCGGCCTGATGCGGGTCAACCACGTCGGTGAAGTGTGCGCCCAGGCGCTCTACGACGCCCAGGGCAAGCACGCCTCGACCCCGGCGATGCGCGCCCAGATGGCGGAATCGGGCCGCGAGGAAGAAGACCACCTGGCCTGGACCGCGGAGCGCCTGGCGGAGCTGGGCTCGCAGCCGAGCCTGCTGAATCCGCTGTGGTATGCCGGCGCCTACGCCCTCGGTTCGGTGGCGGCGCGCATGGGCGACGCGGTCAGCCTCGGCTTTGTGGTCGAGACCGAGCGCCAGGTCGAGGCGCACCTGAACAGCCACCTCGACGAACTGCCGCCGCAGGATGCCAAGTCGCGCGCCATCGTCACCCAGATGCGCGACGACGAGATCGAGCACGGCGGCAAGGCGCAGGCGATGGGGGCGGCCGAGATGCCGCTGCCGGTGAAAATGGCGATGCGGGCGATGGCCAAGGTCATGACCACTACGGCCTACTATATTTGATGGGTGGGACCGCTAGGGTGGACACCCCGTGTCCACGCGAACGCTGGCGACGTGCCGGCTTGCGCGTGGGCTCGGGGAGCCCGCCCTACAAAATCAGCCTTCGATAATGTCGAACGAGTGCGTGATCTCGGCCGTCTTGGCCAGCATGATCGACGCCGAGCAGTACTTGTCGTGCGACAGGTTCACCGCGCGCTCCACCGCCGCCGGCTTCAGGTTGTGGCCGGTGACCGTGAAGTGGAAGTGCACCTTGGTGAATACCTTCGGGTCGACGTCGGCACGCTCGGCCTTGAGCGTCACGTCGCAGCCGCGCACGTCTTCGCGGCCGCGCTTCAGGATCAGGACCACGTCGTAGGCGGTGCAGCCGCCGGTGCCGAGCAACACCATTTCCATCGGACGCGGTGCCAGGTTGTGGCCACCGCCTTCGGGAGCGCCGTCCATGCTGACCAGGTGGCCCGAGCCGGTCTCGGCCCGGAAACTCATCCCGGAAGGGCCGTTCCAGCTGACTTTGACTTCCATTGCGTTCTCCGCTTTTTTTGTGAGGCTGTATTGTAAGCCGATATTTGTAAGCCGATATTTGTAAGCCGATATCGCAAGGCGTTCAGACGGCCAGCACGTAGCGCTCGCTCTTCATGCGCCAGCTGGCAAAGGCGAACAGCGCCAGCGCCGCGACCGCCGAGCAAGCGAAGGTCAGCACATAGGGCAGCGGGCCGAGTTCGCCGCCTTTCGAGATCTCGCGCATCAGGGTCTGGTTCGACAGCATCGGCACCGCGTACATCCAGGTCGCCGTTTTCAGGTCCATCATCGACACGACCAGGCCCGGCAGCATCGGCACGAAGGTGAGGATGGACACCGTGCTCTGCGCCTCCTTGAACGAGCGCGCGTTCATCGCCACCGCGATCTGGGCCGCCGCGGCGAACAGCGGCAGCGGGACCGAGGCCAGGCACAGCGTGGCCAGGTCGCCCCAGCCGAGGCGCCAGCTCATCCCGATCTCTTCCAGCGGCAGCCAGGACAGGCCGATGTGCGCCACGATCAATTCAAACGTGATGCCGACGATCGCCAGCGAAGCCGCGGCCAGCCACTTGCCGCCGACCAGTTCCCAGGTGCGCACCGGCTGGGCCATCAGCACCTCGAGCGAACGGCGTTCGCGCTCGCCGGCGGTGCTGTCGACCGCGGCCGCCATGCCGCAGAAAAAGGCGGGGAAGAACAGGAAGCCCATCAGGCTGCCGATGAAGCCGGCCGAGCGCGCGGCATTGGTGCCGGTGTCGTAGCGCTGCAAATCGATCGGCCCCAGCGTGACCGGCGACACGCCGTGGGCCAGCAGGCGCGCGCTGGCGATGTTGGCGTTGTAGGCGCGCAGCACGTCCTCGACGTCGCGCCGGCGCCGGTCCTGCTCGGTCGCCGAATCGAACCACAGCTCGATGCGGGCCGGACGCATGGCCAGGTAGTTGTCGCTGAACTTGGGCGGCAGGCGCAGCACCGCCACCACTTTTTTCGCGCGCAGCATCTCGCCGATCGCCTCTTCGCCGGCGTCCGGGATGTCGCGCACCGTGATGTTCTTCTGGCGCAGCTGCGACATCAGGGTCGGCGCCTGGCCCCCGCCGATCACGGCCAGTTCGATCCCTTCGCGCTCGGCACGGGTGGCGCGCTCGATGTTCTGGTTCAGGAGGTAGCCGAATATGATCGGGTACATCAGCGTGAACATGACGAGCAGGCCGAGCACGCGCTTGTCGCGCAGGGTTTCGCGGACTTCCTTCAGGAAGACGACCAGCAGTTTCGGTCTCATGCCACGATCCCTTCATCGCTGCCGACCAGGCTGACGAAGGCGTCTTCCAGGTTGGCGATGCCGGTGCGCTGGCACAGCTGCCCGGGCGAGCCCTGGGCCACGGTATGGCCCTTGGCGATCACGATCACGTCGTCGCACAGGTGGCTGACTTCCTGCATCACGTGGGTCGCCATCACCACGCAGCAGCCCTCCGCGCGCAGGCTCGCCAGCGCTTGGCGTACCGCGCGCGTGCTCATCACGTCGAGGCCGCGCGTCGGCTCGTCCAGCAGCAGGTGGCGTGGGCGGTGCAGCAGCGCGCGCGCCAGCGCCACCTTGATGCGCTGGCCCTGGGAAAAGCCCTTGCTGCGGCGTTCCAGGATGTCGTCCATCGCCAGCATTCCGGACACCTCGTCGATGCGCCGCCGCAGGTCGGCCTTCTTCATGCCGTTCAACTCACCGAAATAGGTCAGGTACTCGCGCGTCGACAGGCGCTCGTAGAGGCCGAACTGGTCGGTCAGGAAGCCGATGTTGCTGCGCACCTTGAACGGATCGCGTTCCGGGTCGACGCCGTCGACGGCGATGGTGCCGTGGTCGCGTTTCAGCATGCCGACCAGGGTGCGCAGCAGGGTGGTCTTGCCGGCGCCGTTGGGGCCGAGCAGGGCCGTGATGTGGCCGTCGCGGGCCGTGAAACTGACGCCGCCGAGCGCCTGGACCGGGCCGAATTGTTTGCGGACTTCGTGTGCTTCGATCATGTTCCGGGGTCTCGATTCAAGGTTGGGGACCGGCGCTGCCGAGCTGGAAAGTGGGGGCGGGAATCTCATTCAGGCAGCCGCCGTCGACTTTCCGCTCCGGATGGTCGAGGAAGGCGCGCAGCAGGCGCGGCGCGCAGCCCAGTTGCGACACGCCGTGGCCGACATTGGGCGCGCTCAGGAGCTGGGCATGGGTCATGGTGCGTGCCGCGCTGGCGGCGCGGTGCGGCGCGGTGACCGGGTCGAGTGCGCCGGACAGCAGCAGCACCGGCGCCTCGATCGTGGTCGGCGCCGGCAGCGTCACGGCCGGCACCTTCATGGCGCGGCACAGGCCCGGCAGGCGGCGCGCGAAGTCGCGCGTGAGCGGGGCATCGTCGCTGGCGATCAGTGCCGGCGTGAAGCGCGGCATGTCTTCGGCGCAGATCACCGCCAGGTACAGCAGGGTGGCGGACGAGCCCTCCGGGGTGGAGTCGGCGCCCAGGTTGCGGCGCGCCACGAAGGGCTGCCAGCGGCCCTGGGCCGCGCTGTGCACCAGGAAGGGCAGGCGGCGCGCGTCGGCCGGCGAGTACAGCATGCCGTGCACGGTGCCGAGCAGGCGCGCGCCCGTCATCTTGACGTCGACCTGGCGCGCGGTGCGCGGATCGGGCAGCGAGATCGTCAGGCCCTTGCCGACCTTGGCGACCAGGCCGTCGAACTCGGCGCGCAGGCCGGGATAGGCCTTGCGGCAGGCCGGGTCGGCATCGCACTGGCCGAACAGCTTGTCGAGCGCGGCCTGGCTGTCGCGGCCGCCGGCCGGGATCACCTGGTCGGGCGCGGCGACCGCGTCCAGGATCAGGGTCCGCACGTTGCCCGGGTAGGCGCGCGCATAGGCCTGGCCCAGGCGCGTGCCGTAGGAGCCGCCCCACAGGTTGATCTTGCCGTAGCCGAGCGCGCGCCGTACCTGTTCGATGTCGCGCGCGGCGTTGGCGGTGGTGTAGGCCGCGAACGGCGCCTTGCTGGCCTGGATGCAGCGGACCAGGGCCGCGTCGACCTGGTCGTCGCTCAGGCTGCTGTCCTCGTCCAGGCCGGATTCGCATTCGAGCTTGCCGGACAGGCCAGTGCCACGCTGGTCGATGAAGACGATGTCGCGCGTCGGCCGCACGCGGCGCATGGCGGTGTTCAGGATCGGCAGTACTTCGCTGCCGGCTTCGCCGGGGCCGCCGGCCAGCACGAACAGCGGGTCGGGGCGGGCGCCTTCGCGCAGCGCCGGGGCGATCGTCACGTGCAGCCCGATGGTCTGCCCCGGTCGGGCCGGGTCGAGGGGGACGGGCAGCTTCAGGCAGCGCAGCGCGTCTTCGACGCCGGGCAGATGGCAGCCGTGCGTCTGCACTCTGGTGGAAGCGTGCTGCGCCTGGGCGGCAGTGGGCAGGATGGCGGCCAGCAGCAGCGTGCCGAACAGCGTGCCGAAATTCAGGCTGGGTTTCAAGACACCTCCTTGTCAGGTGGGCCATACTAAATTGGCATTCTTTTCATGGTCAATGAAAAGTTGCGCGTATGCATTAAGAAACGTCCCACTATGCCTGTCTTTGCAACAGAAAACTAAACCTGGCGCAAGACGAAGGCTGGCTTGACTGAAGTGGACGAAACAGGCTATGATCGTCGGCTTTCCATTTGCTCTGGAAAAGACAACAAGGCAGAGTCCGCTGCTAGTCGACGAGCGGAACCACCATTTGAGCAATTTATCTATTAGGAAGTCAACATGAAAACTTTTTCCGCTAAGGGCCATGAAGTCCAGCGCGACTGGTTCGTGATTGACGCGACGGACTTGGTCCTCGGACGTGTTGCCAGCGAAGTGGCACTCCGACTGCGCGGCAAACACAAACCGGAATTCACTCCGCACGTCGATACCGGTGACTTCATCGTCGTCGTCAACGCAGGCAAGCTGCGCGTGACCGGCACCAAAGCCACCCAGAAGACCTACTACCGTCACTCGGGCTACCCGGGCGGCATCTACGAAACCAACTTCCTGAAAATGCAACAGCGCTTCCCGGGCCGCGCCCTGGAAAAAGCCGTCAAAGGCATGCTGCCGAAGGGCCCGCTGGGCTATGCAATGATCAAGAAGCTGAAAGTGTACGCGGAAGGCACCCACCCGCACGCTGCACAGCAACCACAAGCACTCACTCTCTAAGGAACTGACATGATCGGTAACTACAACTACGGCACCGGCCGTCGCAAGAGTGCAGTCGCTCGCGTGTTCATCAAGGCCGGCACCGGCCAGATCATCGTCAACGGCAAACCGGCCGCCGAGTACTTCTCGCGCGAAACCGGCCTGATGGTCATCCGTCAGCCGCTGGAACTGACCGGCAACGTCGAGCGTTTCGACATCAAAGTCAACGTGCATGGCGGCGGCGAGTCCGGCCAGGCAGGTGCAGTGCGCCACGGCATCACCCGTGCACTGATCGACTACGATGCAGGCCTGAAGCCTGACCTGGCACGCGCCGGTTTCGTCACCCGTGACGCCCGTGAAGTCGAGCGTAAGAAAGTCGGTCTGCGCAAAGCACGTCGCGCAAAGCAGTTCTCGAAGCGTTAATTCAGCTTCACCTCGCGGAATCGCAGCACTTCTGTGCTGCTTCCCGCAAAAAGCCGTCCGCTGCAAAGCCGACGGCTTTTTTGTTGCCCAAATTCGGGGTCAGAGCACTTATTCTGCTCTGACCCCGAATTGGTTTTATCTAGCGGCGCCGCGCCAGCGCCACCAGCCCGATGCCCAGCGCGGCCCACAGCATGGGCTTGCGGTTCGGGTAGCACTCGATGTGGCGCGCTGCCGCAGCGAGAGGCTGGCGCACTGTTGCCTGTCAGGCTGTTAAAATTGCGCCCAATACGCGATGGATAGCGCTTACTTATTACTCGGGAAGGAAAGAACATGATCAAAGTTGGCATCGTTGGCGGCACCGGCTACACCGGCGTGGAACTGCTGCGGCTGCTCGCGGCCCATCCGGAAGCGCAGCTGACCGCCATCACGTCGCGCAAGGAAGACGGCCTGCCGGTGGCCGACATGTTTCCGTCGCTGCGCGGCCATGTCGACATCGCTTTCTCGAGCCCGGACAAGGCCGACCTGAAGCAGTGCGACGTGGTGTTCTTCGCTACCCCGCACGGCGTCGCGATGGCGCAGGCGCCGGAACTGCTGG
>JAKOOD010000511.1 GCA_022701635.1 Burkholderiaceae bacterium
ACCCAGGAGTCATCCAATGATGGAAAAAGTCTTGTCCCGGTCGATCCGCCTGCTGTGCGTCAGCGGCGTCGCGTTCGGGATGCATGCGGCCAACGCCCAAGAAGCGCAAACCGCACCGCTGCAGCGCGTCGAAGTCACCGGTTCCCGCATCCGCCAGGTCGACATCGAAACGGCACAACCGATCCAGGTCATGAACCAGGAACAGATCCAGAAAAGCGGCCTGGTCACGGTCGGTGACGTACTGAACCAGCTGTCGTCGGCGGGCACCCCGGATTTCAGCCGCGGTGGCGCACTCACCTCGAACAACGAAAACGGCGGCCAGTACATCAGCCTGCGTAACCTGGGCTCGAACCGTGTCCTGGTCCTGGTCGACGGCAAGCGCTGGACCCAGACCGTCAACGGCTACACCGACATGTCGACCATCCCGTCGGCCATGATCGAGCGCATCGAAGTCCTGAAGGACGGCGCTTCGTCGATCTATGGCTCGGACGCGATCGCCGGCGTGGTCAACATCATCCTGAAGAAGAGCATGGAAGGCGGCCAGGTCAGCCTGTACACCGGCGCCAACGACAAACACGACGGCCGCAACAAGGACTTCTCGCTGAGCTATGGCGCGAACAGCGACAAGTCATCCGTGATGTTCGGCTTGTCGCACACCGAACAGGGTACCGTGTGGGCGCGCGACCGCGACATCACCGCCTATCCGAACGGCCCGCAGTATCCGGAAGACGGCCTGGGCCTGGGCCCGTGGGGCCGCGTCAATTCGATCAACAGCAAGAACGTGGTCAACCAGGTGCTCAACCACCCGGGCGGCGTCGGCGCCGACAGCCGCAACATCGCCAACTACCATGCCTATGACGGCAGCTCGCCGGACGACAAGTTCAACAGCGCCAGCCAGATGATGTTCCAGATGCCGAACCGCCTGGACACGCTGTTCACCAAGGGCTCGCTGACACTCCCGTACGATACCCAGTTCACCACCACCGCGATGTACTCGCAGCGCAAGTCGACCGCGACCATCGCCGGCTACCCGCTGCAGAGCACTACCCAGCCGAACTACCCGGTGTACATTGCGGGCAGCAGCTACTACAACCCGTTCGGTGAAGACCTGTCGTTCGCACGCCGCACCATCGAGGTGCCCCGTACCACCGACAACGAAAGCCGCACCCTGCACATCGACGCGACCCTGTCGGGCAACGTCGACCTCAAGGGCAAGGCCTGGAACTGGGACCTCGGCTACAACCACAGCGAAGTGCGCGGCAGCACCATGGGCACCGGCAACATCAACCTGCTGAACCTGAAGCGCGCCCTGGGCCCGTCGTTCCTGAACGGCAGCGGCGTCGTACAGTGCGGCACCGCAGCCAGCCCGATCCCGCTGGCCGAGTGCACCCCGTTCAACATCATCGGTGGTCCGACCGCCTCGACCCCTGCGGCCCTTGCCTACATCATGTCGACCGGCCAGGCGACCTACGGCAGCACCATCAACAGCGCCACCGCCAACGTCGGCGGCGAACTGGTGCAGCTGCCGGCCGGCATGCTGGGCGTGGCAGGCGGCCTCGAGCACCGCGAAGTGCGCGGCTACGAGCAGCCCGGACAGTTCGAGCAATCGGGCTACTCGACCGACCTGGCCGGCAACCCGACCCGCGGCAAGTACCAGGTGCGCGAAGCCTACCTGGAAGCGAACATCCCGATCCTGAAGGGCGTGACCTTCGCCGAACTGCTGAGCGTCGACCTGGCCACCCGCTACTCGGACTACAGCAACTTCGGCAGCACCACCAACAGCAAGGCCAGCTTCATGTGGAAGCCGGTCAAGGACGTGCTGGTCCGCGGCACCTGGGCCGAGGGCTTCCGCGCACCGAGCGTCGGCGACACCTTCGGCGGCGGCTCGCAAAGCTACGACACCTACCTGGATCCGTGCGACAGCGCCTTCGGTTCGGCCGTGGGCAGCGCGGCCTGCGCCGGCGTGCCGCGCGGCTTCCGCCAGGTCGACCAGAGCAGGACCCCGATCACCAGCGCGCGCGGCACGCAAGGCATTGCTCCGTTCCTGTCGGGGGCCGGCAACAACGCGCTGCAACCGGAAACCGCCAAGACCAAGACGCTGGGCTTCGTGTACAGCCCGTCCTTCCTGCCTGGCTTCTCGGGCTCGCTGGACTGGTACAACATCAAGGTCGACAACCTGATCACCGCCATCACCGCCAACGACGTCCTGTCGTACTGCTACCTGCAGAACGTGTCGTCGTACTGCAGCTCGATCGTGCGTGACGCCGACGGCCAGATCGTCAACCTGGCACGCGGCAACGCCAACATCGGCTCGCTGGAAACCGAAGGCTTCGACCTGTCGTTCTCGTACCGCTTCCCGCGTACCCGGTACGGCCAGTTCGGCCTGCGTTCGGACTCGACCTTCGTGACCAAGTACCGCGAGCAAGCGGAAGCCGGCGCCGCCTACACCAGCTACCTCGGCGAATACGATGAAAACGGCGTCGCCTACTACCGCGCCAAGTCGAACCTGACCCTCGACTGGAACCTGGGCAACTGGTCCGCCACCTGGACCGCGCGCTACTTCGGCCGCATCAAGGACCTGTGCTACGACGACCTGTCGTGCGCCAATCCGGAAGGCGTCGCCGGCTTCGGCACCGGCTACAACAAGCTGGGCGCGATGCTCTACAACGACATGAGCGTCTCGTACAAGACCTCGTGGAAAGGCCAGATCATGGTCGGCGCGAACAACGTGTTCGACAAGAAGGCGCGCTTCACCGTGCTGGGCGCCGCGTCGTCGTCGGCTGTCGACGCCAACCTGCCGATCGACCGCTTCGTGTACGTGCGCTACAACCAGGCCTTCTGATACCGTCGCCAGGCTTGAAGAATGCCCGCCAGGTTCGCCCGGCGGGCATTTTTTATCCGGCAAAGGTATGATGTACGGTCGGCTCACAAGAAACGAACCATGGTTATCAAACTCAAGAACGAAAAAGACATTGCAAAGATGCGCGTCGCCGGCCGCCTGGCGGCCGAGGTGCTGGAAATGATCTCCGAATACGTCGTGCCCGGCGTCTCGACCGAAGAACTCGACGCGCGCTGCAACGAGTACATCCGCAAGGTGCAGAAAGCCACCCCCGCCAACGTCGGCTACCACGGCTTTCCAAAGACGCTGTGCACCTCGGTCAACGGCGTGGTCTGCCACGGCATCCCCACCCCGACCGACATCCTGCAGGACGGCGACATCATCAACATCGACGTCACCGTCATCAAGGACGGCTGGCACGGCGATACCAGCCGCATGTACTTCGCCGGCACCCCGCGCCCGGAAGCCAAGAAGCTGGTCGACACCACCTTCGACGCCATGATGGCCGGCATCCGCGCCGTGCGTCCGGGCGCGCGCCTGGGCGACGTCGGCCACGCGATCCAGACCCTGGCCGAAAAGGCCGGCTACTCGGTGGTGCGCGAATACTGCGGCCATGGCATCGGCAAGGTCTACCACGAAGAGCCGCAGGTGCTGCACTATGGCCGTCCCAACACCGGCCTGCTGCTGAAGGAAGGCATGACCTTCACGGTGGAACCGATGATCAACCTCGGCGAGGCCGACGTCGAACAGCTCGACGACGGCTGGACCGTGGTCACGCGCGACCGCTCGCTGTCGGCGCAGTGGGAACACATGATCGCGGTGACGAAGAACGGGTTCGAGATCCTGACGCCGTGGCCCAAGGC
>JAKOOD010000060.1 GCA_022701635.1 Burkholderiaceae bacterium
CGGTTCGATCACGTCGCACTGCATGAACACGGTGGTCTCTTCCATGAACGGGTCGAGGTTGGCGGTGTTCGGGTCCGGAATCAGCAGCATGTCCGATGCTTCGATGCCTTTCCAGCCGGCGATCGACGAACCGTCGAACGCGTGGCCGGACTCGAATTTGTCAGCGTCGAAGTGCGAAATCGGCACGGTCACGTGCTGTTCCTTGCCGCGCGTATCGGCGAAGCGCAAATCAACGAACTTGACTTCGTTGTCCTTCAGCATCTGCATTACATCTGCGGCGGTCCTTGCCATTCGTGTATCTCCTAAGTGAAAAAGGGGTGCCGGCTACGTCATCGAACGTGCGGCAGCGCACTCTGTATGTAGCACTAAGTGTGCCAGCATTTGATCATGAGCAAATAGATAATCCATCGTTGGAGTACGCAGGATTTGCCCATTAAAATCAACGATCCGCAGCGGATGCACAAGTTTGATGCACACTCATGCATGCGCACCGATCGGGTGCAACTTTTTAAGTATGCACCAAGTTAAAGCGGCGTGCACCAAATGTGCGAGCCCATGCAAAGGGTGTTCCGCTGCGGTGCGTGCCCGCCATGATAGTCGACAGGAGAACGAATGAGCACGACAGACGATATTCTCGCCACCGCGCGTGGCCGCGGCGAAGGCCAGCCTTATGCCGGCGCGGTCACCCCGCAGGAAGCCTTCGCGCTGGTGCAGGCCGATCCACGCGTCAAGCTGGTCGACGTACGCACGAATGCGGAACGCGACTGGATCGGCCGCCCCGCCATCCCCGAGCCGCAGCACGGCGCGGTGCAATGGACCCTGTATCCGGGCGGCGCGCCCAACCCCGATTTCGCGACCCAGCTGCAGCAGGTGGCGGACAAGGAGGACGTGGTGCTGTTCCTGTGCCGCTCGGGCGTGCGCTCGCGCCACGCGGCGCGCGTGGCCACCGAACTCGGCTTCCAGGATGCCTACGACATCCTGGAAGGCTTCGAAGGCGACCGCGATGCCGAAGGCCATCGCAAGACCGTGGGCGGATGGTGCAAGGCCGGGCTGCCCTGGGTCGGCGCCTGAGTGCCCCGGCGCCTAGGCGGCGCCACTTTCGGAACACATGCGTTAGCTTAGCAAAACGATATCCATTTTTTGAAAGCTAACAAGATGACAATCCGCAACCTGCTTCCTTCCGCCCTGATCGGCGCCGTCGCCAGCGCCCGCTCGATGACACCGATGGCCACCCTGTCCACCGCCCGCCTGGCCGGGCGCGACACCCCGGGCCGCCTGGCCCTGCTCGACCGTCCGCTGTTCAAGTACGGCGCGCTGGCGATGGGCGTGGGTGAACTGTTCGGCGACAAGATGAAATCCGCGCCCGACCGCACCGTGTTCCTCGGACTGCTGGCACGCGTGATGAGCGCCGGGATCGCCGGTGCCGCCCTGGCGCCGAAGGGTGAGGAGAAAGCCGGCGCCGCGGTGGCGGTGGCGACCGCCGTGCCGCTGGCCTACCTGACGCTGGCCGGGCGCAAGCAGGCAATGGCGCGCATCGGCCAGACCCGCAGCGGCTTGATCGAGGATGCGCTGGTGGTGGCGGCAGGCATGGCGATCGTGGCGCTGGCGACGCGGCCGCCGCAGGATTAACCGGCGGCGCTGCCCTGCACCCGCTGCCGCACGAAGTTGATATGGCTGCGCAGCCCGTACAGGGCATCCGCATACGACAGCGGAATCGATATGTGATTCACCCGCTGCTCGATCTCGTCGAGCCGGCGCAGCAGGCCGGCGCGCGCCTCCTGGGTGCGTGCCGGATCGGCGCCCGGTTCCAGCTCTTTTTCCAGCGCCTGCTCCACCGCGCGCAGCTGGCCGTACCAGCGGTACACGCGCGAGCGGATGCGCCACACGTATAAAGGCGGCACCACCTTCGACAGCGGAATGATCAGCGCCGCCAGCGCCACCGCCACCACCCACAGGCGGTCGAACAGGTTCGCCAGCCAGAACGACATGTAGCGCTGCAGGAAAGGCGGGCCGTCGCGGTAGTACTTGGCGGCCTCCTTCGACACCGGGATCTCGGTATAGCGCGGCGACGGGAACTGGCCCTGCTGCTGGAACCAGCCGGTGCCGCCGTGGATCTTGGCGGCGGCGTTGACGAACAGGTCGACCAGCGCCGGATGCAGCTGTTCGCGCGCGACCAGGGTCGCGGTCGGGGCGATCAGGTCGAAGTCCTGCGACGGGATGTCGCGCCCGAGATCGACGATCCCGCGCGGCAGCACCACGTGAGTGAGAAAAGGCAGGCGCCGCGTGTAGGCTTCGGCCTGGCGGAAGTCGAACAGGCGGATGCCCGGGGTCTGCAACAGCATCTGCACCAGCGGCGCTTCCGGCGCCGAGCTGAAGACCAGGCCATCGATGCGGCCGTCCAGCAGCGCCATCGTGGCCTGGGTGTTGCCGAGCGCGGAAATGGTCAACTGTGCCGGTTCGACCCCGTTGGCGTCCAGCACCTGGCGGAACAGCTTGGGCACGCCGGTGCCTTCCGGACCCAGGTTGATGCGCAGGCCCTTCAATTGCGTCAGGTTGCGGATCTCGGCCTGGTGTCCCTTGGCATCACGCGCCTTGGATTCGCGCAGGAACAGCCACACCGGCTCGGTGAACAGGCTGCCGAGCGACACCAGGCCATGCTGCCCTGCCCCCGACTGCGCGTCCGCGGACTTGGCGTCTGCTGCCGAGCCGCTCTGCACGAAGGCGATGTCGGCCTTGCCGTCGATCAGGCGCTGCAGGTTGTCCTGGGAACCGAGCGAAGGCTGCAGTTCGACCTTGATGCCGTCGCGCGCCAGGCTAGCCGCGTACTTGCGGCCGAATTCCTCGTAGGCGCTGTTGTCCTGGCCGGTGGCCAGCACCACGCGCCGCGGCGGCGCCGGGTCCACCACCACATAGGCGACGGCGCAGGCGATCGCCACCAGCACGATCGTCGGTGCCGACGCCGCCAGCAGGTCGCGCAGCGAGACCAGGCTGAATGTGCGCAGGGCCGGCCGTTTCATCGCTGCGCCGGCTCAGGCAGGAGACCGCTCAATGCAGCCTCAATGCAGGACTTCGTCCACCACGTCGGACTTGGGACGCGGCGCGCGTTTCGGCTTGTCCGCGGCCGGCTCGTCGCCGGCCGGCTTGCGCGGCGCCGCCGGTTTGGCGTGCGCGCCTTCCGCGCTACTTGCCTTCGAATGAACGGCAACGGCTTTCGGATGCGTGCCCTCGCCTGCCGGCTTGGCCGCAGGCTTGGCGTCGGACGCCGGCTTGGCCAGCTTGGCATGCGCCGGTGCTTCATGCGCCGGCTTGGCCGCTGCCGGCTTCGCATGCGGCACCTCGGCGTCGGCGGCCTTGGCTGCCGGCTTGGCGGCCGGTTTTGCAGGCACGGGCGCGTCCGCCGCCTTGGCTGCCGGCTTAGTGGCGGGCTTGGCGGCAGCCTCGGCAGGCGCCGCCACATCCTCCTCCACCGGCATCGCATCGCCTGCAGCCGCCGCGGCATCGTCACCGGTGACCGCCTGCTCCTTGTCGGTCGCCACCGCATCGGTCGGCCCGGCGGGCGCGGCTACGCCAGCACGCTCGACGTGCAGGCCCGGAATGGTGACCGTGTCCTGCTTCTCGACCATCGGCATCAGGCTCGGCGCCAGCGTCACCAGCAACTGCACCGGCAGCGCGCTGGTGAAGTCGTAGTTGGCCGACTGCGGGCCGTGCACGTAGGCGGTCATGCTGCCGAAGAAGCGCTCGCCGATGTTGAACACGAAGGTCGCCGAACGGTTCACGTAGCGCGATTCGATCAGGCGGTGGCCGGCGCCGTAGACGTCGAAGCGCTGGTCGCCGGTACCGGTCTTGCCGCCCATCGAGATCACGCTGCCGTCCTGCTTGACGAAGGCCTGCTTGACGCGCTTGGCGGTACCTTCCTGGGCCACGCCCTTTATGGCGTCGGCCACGGCGCGCGCCACTTCGGGGTTCAGCACCTGCTCGCCCTTCTCGGCGTCGCCGCGTTTCACCAGGGTCTCGTACGGCGTGTCCTTGGCGAAGTGCAGCGAGTCGATGCGCTGGGTCGGCTTGCGCACGCCGCCGTTGACGATGATGCCCATCAGCTCGGCCAGCGCGATCGGACGGTCGGCCGAGGCGCCCAGCGTGGTCGCGTACGACGGCACCAGCGAATCGAACGGGTAGCCCATCTTCTTCCACTGGGCGTGGATCTTGAGGAAGGCTTCGACCTCGATCAGGCCGGCGATGCGCTTGTCCTGGGCGTGCTTGCGGTGGGTCTTGAACAGCCACGAATACACTTCCTGGCGCTCTTTCACCGACGCCTTGGTGACTTCGTCCCAGCCGGCTTTCGGATGGGTGCGCAGGTAGCCGACCAGCCACAGTTCGAGCGGGTGCACCGACGCCACGTAGCCGCGGTCGGCCAGCGACATGTTGGCCGGGGCGTACTGGTCGTACATCTTGGCGATGCGTTCCTCGTCGACTTCGCTGTCGGCCGGCAGGTAGCTGTGCAGGAACTTGCTGAACTCGGCCAGCGAGGCTTCCGGATGGATGGTGCGGTGGACCGCCGCCAGCTTGGACGCGCGGATGCGCACGCCCTGCATCAGCGCCGGTTCGACCTCCGCCGGCGCCATCACCCGGTACTTGTTCCAGAAGCGCGCCAGGAAGTCCTTGCCTTCGCGGTCGGCGAAGCGCGACAGGTATTCGGCGCGGCGCGGGTCGTCGGCATCGGCCAGCAGCTGGGCCGAGGAGCCCGGCAGCTGGAACATGTAGTAGCGCACCACGTCGCGCATCAGGCGCACGAACAGCAGGTTGGTGGAGTTCTGCAGGCCCTGCTGCACGGTCAGGATGCGCGAATCGTCCAGCTTGCTGAAGTTGCCGAAGGTGTGGACGCCGCCGCCGGTGAAGAAGGCTTCGCCCGGGTTGCCGGAATAGGTGCGCTCCATGGCCGCGTGCAGCATCGGGGTCAAGCCGCGGTCGGCGCCTGCCGGCAGCGCCGAGAAGTACTCGACCGCCCATTGCGACAGCCGGTCCTTCGGATCGACGCTCACCTTCGCCAGTTCGGACTTCGACATCGGCTCGTAGCGCTTGTGCAGCTGGTCGACGATGTCGAGGTAGGTCGTCAGCGTGCGCAGCTTGGCAGTCGAGCCCAGGTCCAGCTTGGCGCCTTCGTTGATGTCGAGCGGCTGGTCGTAGTTGTCGGTCTGGACGCGCAGGTAGTTCACCTTGTCGCCGCGTTCCATCAGCGTGAAGCTGTACACGACCTTGGACGGGTCGCCGTTGCCGAGCATGCCCTTGCCGGTCAGGCCGGCGGCGGCGGCGGCTTCGTTGTCGGTCAGGCGGCGCAGCGCGGCGGTGACGGCCTTCTGGGCGTCCGCGTCGAGCGTGGTCTTGACCGTCAGGTCGAGACGGTCGAGGTTGTACAGGCGCGAGTCGCCCAGCAGGTTGGCCAGGTGGTTGCGCACGGCATTGGCGGCCTTGCGCGTGACAAACGTGTTGGCCGGCGGCGGCGCCACGCCCGAACCCAGCGCGGGGTGCAGCACCACGGCGGTGGCGGCGTCGCGCAGCGCCGGCGAAATGACGCCGGCCTGGGCCAGCACGCGCAGGTGGCTGTTGGTGAGCGTTTCGAGGTCCTTCTCGCCGGCGCCCAGATAATATGCCGGGCGGCGCTGCGCGATCATCAGGGACAGCGCTTCCTTGTACACCAGCGCGTATTCCGGGGTGACGGCATTGGTGGCCAGGATCTTGTTCATGGACGCGAAATCGCGGCCGTACCAGACCCACATGCCGTCGCCGATGCCGTTCACTTCGCCGTAGCCCAGCTTGGCCGACAGCGGCACCGTGTTCAGGTACTCGAGCACGATGCGGCGGCGCGCCTTGCTGGTGTCTTCGCCGTCTTCATAGGCGCGCAGCGTGGCCGAGGCCATCTGGCGCAGCTTGTCGGTGGTGGACGCGGTGCGGCCTTCCGGCGAGTGACGGTATTTTTCGATCTGGGTCGCCAGGGTGCTGCCGCCGGCCACGCGCGAACCGCTGCCCAGGCCGACCGAGTGCAGGGTCTTGTCGAACACCGCCTTCGAGAAGCGGTCCCACTCCACCGCCGGGTTGCGCTTCGGGTAGGTGGTGTCGAGCAGCTCGCGGTTCTCGATGAACAGCAGGCTTTGCACCAGCAGCGAAGGCGCCACTTCGAAATTGTCGTACAGGCGTTCCGGGAAGCGCGCCGAGAACAGCGGTTCGCCGCTGTTGTCGAGGATGTCGAGGCCGGCGCGGGTCTTTTCGCGGTAGGTGGCGAACACGCCGTGGCCGGCCAGTTCCAGCATCTTGGGCGACATGCGCGCCTGCGACGCGACCACGTAGTCGCGCGTCTTCAGCTTGGCCAGGTAGTTGGGCAGGTTCGAGTAGCCGAGCCGCTCGTCGTAGGGGCTGGCGGTCGGAAAGCGGATCGCGTCGCTCGGTCCCGGCTGCACGCGGTAGCTGATCCTCTTGGCCAGGTTGGCGAAGAACCTGGCCTGCAGCGTCGAGGTGCGGCTTTCGTAGACGGCCAGCCCGGAAGCGGCGGCGATCGCGATCAGCAGCAGCACCAGCAGCGCACGGCGGGCGCGGCGCCAGCGCGGCCGGGTCGGCGGTGCCGGCGGCGGCTCCATGCCGGACGAACCGGCATCCCCGGGAATCGGATCGTCGATGCGGGGTTCGCGCACGGGTTCGAAGACGGGTTCGAGGCGCTGCGGCGCTTGGCGCAGCGGTACATCCTGCTCGGCGGCCATGGCGGGGACACCGGCCAGGATGGGTTGACCCGGCTGGGCTGCACCGAGGATGCGGCGCAGGGCGCGGGCGATGCTACGAGGCCGTCGGAGACGGCGGATACTTTCCATGATGGCTCAACCGGTTAATTCATTCGGGATCGTACAACCTGCGGTAGTTCGGGGTCCCTTGCCTGCAATTCCCGCCAACCGGCGCGCCCACGCTTGCTGGTCGTTTCGAGTGTTCGAGGTCGTCAAAAAGTTCACAATGTCGGGCGTCACCGAGGCCCGAACATGGGCCAAAGCACGCTGCTCCCAGACATCATTCCACCACATCAATGTGACGGACAGGAACCGCTCACGCAGTTTTTTGACGCCGTCCGTGTATTTTCGCAAAAAAACAACGGCTCAGTTTGCAACACCGTACCCGCTCCGCAACGCGGGCTCGGCCTAGTCCTACACGGGTGTGTATTCCGCTGCAACACGATCGAGTTCGGCCTGCATGTCGTCGAAGGCCGCCGCCACTTGTTCCGGTTCTCCCTTCACGCCCAGCTCGATGTGGCGGCGTGTCTGGGCATCGCCGACGCTCGGCAGGCTGAACACGCGGATGCCCGGATAGCGCGCTTCCAGTGTTTCCATCAGCGGGGTCAGCAGCGACTCGGGCTGTTCGTAGACCAGCAACGCGCGCTCGGCGCGGGCGTCGCGGTGGAACTGATCGGCGTACAAGTTATCCAACACCCAGGCGATCATCGGCCAGGCCATCACCGGGAACCCAGGCACGAAGTGATGGTGGGCAATTGTAAAACCGGGGATGCGATTATACGGGTTCGGGATCAGGCGGCTGCCTGCCGGGAACTCGGCCATTTTCAGGCGCTGCAGGTTGTCCGGCGATGCCAGGTCGGCTTCGCGCCCGGCCTCGCGCGCGGTCTCGCGGATGCGCTCCTGCACCAGCAGCTTCCCTTCCTGATGCAGTTCGAGCGGCATGCCGAGCGCCGCGGCCGCGCACTGGCGCGTGTGGTCGTCCGGCGTGGCGCCGATGCCGCCGCAGGAAAACACGACGTCCGGTCCGGCCAGCGTGCGCCGCAGCACGGCCGTGATGCGCGCCGGATCGTCGCCGACGATCTCGGCCCAGGCCAGCTGCAGGCCGCGTTCGCCCAGTAGTTCGATCACCTTGGGCAGGTGCTTGTCGCTGCGTTTGCCGGACAGGATCTCGTCGCCGATGATAATGAGGCCGAATGCCATTGCCGTTCCTTCCTTCTTGCGGTTGATGGAAATGGCTTCAGTGTGCCACGAAGACTTTCGGGGCCGCGCGGCGTTCGTTCAGGCCTCCGGGGCCACGGCGCCGGCAGCGGCGCGCAGGTCGGCCAGCGCCTGCAGGCAGTAATACTGGAACCACAAGCCGGTGAAGATGAAGATCACCAGGTACAGCCAGATCGACAGCACCGCCAGCACCGGGAACAGCACCACCGAGATCAGCGCGCCGCCGATCCATACCACGCCCGGCAACGCGCCGAGCAGGCCGGAAATGGTGCCGATCAGGAGCAGCTGGCGGCGCCGCGCCGCGACGATGGCCAGGCGTTCCTCGCGGCTGGCGTGGATCGAGAGCGCGTCGTAACTCATCACGCGCGCGGTCAGCCAGCCCCACAGCACGGCCTGCACCAGCAGCGCCAGCGGCGCCAGCGCGTACAGCGGCAGGGTCACGAGCCACAGCAGGGCAAACACGACGATGCCGGACAGGTTGACGCCCAGGCTGCCGAGGAAGCTGCCGCCCTCGCGCCGCTCCAGCTCCGGGAACTGGACCCGGCTGACGTGGCGCGCGATGGCCGGCATGGCGCCGACGCCGATGAACAGCAGCGAGGTGACGATCATCAGCGGCAGCAGCACCAGCATCGCCACCAGCGGCACCACCAGCGTCTTCAGGAAGCCGAGGCCGAGCGAGGCCAGCACGCTGCCGCTGGTCTTGAACAGGTCGTAATCGTGGAACAGGCCGGTCAGGCTGTCGAGCAGCGGCTGCATGCCGGCGTACAGCAGGCCGCCCCACAGCGCCAGCGACAACAGCAGCGGCACCACCGACAGCAGCAGCATGCGGCGCGAGAACTGCGAGCGCAGTGCGCGCCCGTAGGCGACGGCGATCGGACGCATCATGCGCATTTATACCCCTTCCTTACGGCGGTCGTGGCGCAAGAAGCGCACCGCTTCCCCCATCCGCACCAGGCCGAGCCACTGCTGGCGCCAGAAACCGCGGCCGTAGTCGCGCCCCGCGCGCACCGTGCCGTCCGGGAGGGTGCGCTCGAACTGGTCGCGCACGCCGGTGCCGTGCCAGCCCTTGTCGAAATTGGCGGTGCCGAACAGGATGTCCCACACCGGCAGCAGCACGCCGAAATTGCAGCCGCCCAGCGATCCCTGGCCGCGCGACTCGTGTCCCAGCCCGACCGCATGGTGGGTGCGGTGGAAGCGCGGCGAAATCAGGAGACGCTCGCCGATGGCGCCGAAGTGCAGGCGCACGTTCGCGTGCTGCAGCGATTGCAGCGAGCGCGACACCGCCACCAGCAGCACGTATTGTCCCGGCGCGACGCCGATCGCCAGCGCCAGCACCGCCATGTAGACGTCGCGCAGCAGGTCGTCCAGCACGTGGTTCCGGTTGTCGCTCCACAGGTTCATGTTGCGCTGGCTGTGGTGCAGGCTGTGCAGCGCCCACCACCAGCGGAACTTGTGCTGGCCGCGGTGGAACCAGTAGTCGAAGAAATCGAGCACCACCAGGTACAGTAAAAAGCTCGCGAGCGGCGGCATCCCGGCCACCAGCGATTCCAGGTTGAACGGGTGCACGCCCTCCATGCGCAGCAGGCCGGCCACGTGGTCCATGAGTGGGTCGAGCGTGAAGAACACCGCCATCGTGAACAGGCCGAGGCGGTGGATCAGGGTATAGATGAAATCGTTCAGGCGCGCGTGGCGGTCGGTCATCCGCTGCGCCGGGAACAGGGCTTCGAGCGGGCGCAGTACCAGGTACAGGGCCGCGACTTCGCAGGCGCCGGTAAGGAACCACTCGACGCCTTCGAAGGCATCCTCGGTGTACTCACCGAGGCCGGTATGAAACAGGACGGGTTCGACCACGCTCTCGAACAGCCAGCCCTGGAGGAATGCGAACCAATCGAGGAAATGCTGGATCATGATGATGTATTGCTAAATTTCTAAGGCCGGACATCCGGATGCTCGCGCAGTGTAGCGAAACAGAAGCCTTTCTGCTGCAGACCCGTAATCAGGGGGTCGAGGTTGGCCGGCATCCACGGGTCCTTGCGCGACCAGATGCCCATGTGGGCCATGAAGATGTCGCCATCCTTCAGGTTGTCGAGGGCGCGCTTGAGCAGCAGCGCGTTCGGGTAGACGTCGCTATTGGTCTCGTCGCCCGAGAAGCCGGCCTTGGCCCAGCCCACGTGTTGGTAGCCGCAGCTCTTGGCGGCGGCCAGGATGTTGGGCGACGAGTGGCCGCCCGGGGTGCGGAAGATCGGATCGATGTGGTGCCCGGTCAGCGCGACGAAACGGGTGTCGACGCGGCGCAATTCGTCGCAGTACTGCTGCGCGCTCCAGGTCTGCGTCTTGCCGGCGTGCTGGCCGAACTGCGGCCGCACCTTGATCTTGCCGCCGCCGGCGTCGGCGCGGAAGTAGACGTGGTCGAAGGTGTGGGTACCGAAGGCATGGCCCTCGGCCACCCGCGCCTTCCAGTAGCCGGACCAGGCGGGATCGAGCGACCAGTCGCCGCGCACCGTCTTTTCGTTGGCCAGGAAGAAGGTGGCCTTGACGTGGTGCCTGCGCAGCGTGTCGGCGATCAGCTCGGCCTGCGACTGGCTGCCGGTGTCGAAGGTCAGGTAGATCGTGCCTTTGCAAACGTCCGCCGCGAACGCCGGCGTCGAAAGCACGGCGGCCAGCAGCAGCGCCGCCTTGTGCCGGCGCTCCGCCATCACATCCTCGGCGCCGAGTTGGCGAAGAACACGCCGTGCGGCGAGCGCCCCACCGGGATCGTCTTGATCACCTTGCGGCTGGCGACGTCGATCACGGCCACCTTCTTGATCCAGCGCTGGGTCACCCACAGGGTCTTGCCGTCGGCGGACAGCTCCATGCAGTCCGGACCGCCCGGCACCGGGATCATGCCGACGTTCTCCAGCGTGACCTGGTCGATGATGTTGATCGAGTTCTGCACCCGGTTCGACACGAAGATGTGGCGCTTGTTGCCGAGCGCGCGGAAGTTGTGGGCGCCGTTGCCGGTCTTGATGCGCTTGACGGTCTTGGCGGCGCGCCAGTCGATCACTTCGACGTAGTCGCTGCCCATGATCCCGACCAGCAGGTGCTTGTCGTCCGGGGTCATGGTGATGCCGGCCGGGAGCTTGCCGACCGGGAGCGTCCACTTGATGGCGCCGGTCTTGAGGTCGACCGCGCTGACCTGGTCGCTGCCCTGGCGCGTGATGAAGGCGGTGGTGCTGGCGGCGTCGAAGGCGATGTGGCTCGGCATGCGCGGCATCGGCACGCGGCGGCTCAACACGAAGTTGCCGTTCACGTACTGGTAGATGTCGATGCGGTCGAGGCGCAGCGCGGTCGAGACGAACCACTTCTGGTCCGGCGAGAAGCCGATCTGGTACGGGTCGAGCACGTCCGACACCTTGCGCTGGATCTTGCCGGTGACCGGGTCCAGGAAAATCAGTTCGTTGCCCACCGAGCTGGCCACGATCAGCGACTTGTTGTCCGGCGTCGCCATCAAGTGGTGCGGCTCCTTGCCGACCGCGAAAGTGCCTTGATCGGCGCCGCTGGCCTGGTCCAGCAGCTGGACGGTGGCATCGCGCGAATTCAGCACGACGACGACGTTGGCCTGTGCGGATTGCACGGCGGTCAACAGGCAGGCGGCGGAGAGGAAGAGCGTACGGAAACGGCGCAGCATGACGGTGGAAGCCCGGAGGTGGAAAGCTATTATTCTACGGGGAAACGTTACGGCGACATGACCGGTTCGCCTGAATTCAAGCGTTTATGTACATATTCGGCGCGCCGCCGCAACACAGTGGAAAACCCGTTAATAGCGCTTTGACAGGCCATGGACTACAATCGGCCTTTTCCCTGAACAAGAAGGAAACATTATGGCAATGAACACCACGAACTCCGGCCTGCAGTACGAAGACACCGTCGAAGGCAGCGGTCCGGAAGCGACTGCGGGCAAGTACGTAACCGTGCACTACACCGGCTGGCTGCAGAACGACGACGGCAGCGCCGGCGCCAAGTTCGATTCCAGCAAAGACCGCAACGACCCGTTCCAGTTCGGCCTGGGTGGCGGTCAAGTCATCCGCGGCTGGGATGAAGGCGTGCAGGGCATGAAGGTCGGTGGCGCGCGCCGCCTGATCATTCCGGCAAGCCTGGGCTATGGCGCCCGCGGCGCCGGCGGCGTGATCCCGCCGAATGCGACGCTGATCTTCGACGTCGAGCTGCTGGACGTATAAGTTAACGCTAGCAACAGGTTAACGTCAGCAACAGTTAACGCCGTCAAGATCGTCGGGTGGGGAGATGGATGCCTCGGCATCCATCTCCCCACCCGACCGAGTATTTCCTCTAATCTCCCCGTCGCTCAGGCATACATTCCTTATCGATGCGCTAAGATGGCCGCATCGTCATCCAAGGAGTCACCATGAGTTTGCAAGACCAGTTCGCCCAGGCCCAGATCGATTCGAAGAATCTGCCGGAACGCCCGGACAACATGACCCTGCTGAAGATCTATTCCCTGTACAAGCAGGGGTCGAGCGGCGACGCCACCGGCGAGCGCCCCGGCTTCACCGACATGATCGGCCGCGCCAAGTACGACGCCTGGACCGCCCTGAAGGGCACTTCGCAGGAAGACGCGATGCAGCAGTACGTCGACCTGATCGACGAATTGAAAGACGCGTAACGACCGGTGAGCCGGCTGCTCAGCCGGCAAACACCTTGCGCATGCTTTCCGCCACCTTCGGCTCGATGGTGGACGCGAAAGCGCTCATCAGGAAGCCCAGCTTGATGTGCAATGCAGCCTGGCGCTCGTGCAGCGCCAGCGATCCTTCGACGCCGCTGCGGTCGAACCGCAAGACGTCGCCTTCCCACTTGCATTGCAAGCCATATTCGTTAGCCAGCTTGTCGGCCACCTTCTGCGCCGCGCTGCGCGCCGCGTCCGGACTCAAACTGTGCTGCTGGGTGATGCTGATATCTGCCATGCCGGCTGTCCTTCCGATAAAACCGAATAACCCGGCATGATGCCAGCTGAGTGGCATAAAGGCTAGCAATTGACTAGCGTCAACATCAGCCGCGCATAAGGGACGACTATCCTGGTAGACATTGCCCAGGAGGAAGTTCATGGTTTCCAGCGCCACCCCGCCCCTCGGTTTCATCCCGATGCCCAGCGCCCGCTACCGCCAGCACCGCAAGGCGGCGCAACTGCTCGACCAGCCGGGACGGCCGCGCCCCAGCGGCGCCGCGCTGGCCAGCCCAGGTTCGTCCGGCGCCTTCGATGCGGGCACGCCGGCGGGCGGCGACGGCAACCTGCCCTTGCCCTTCGCCTTCGGATCGCGTGTGCTGATGTGGAAGCAGGACCCGTCGGTCGGCGAGATCGGCACCCGCAAGGCCTTCCTGCCCGGCGTGGTGCTGGCCGGGCCGCGCGACGCCCGCATCGAAATCAAGGATCCCGCCATCTCCGCGGTCGAGCCGAACGCCTTCGGCGACTTCGTGACCATGCCCGACACCCCGCAGTTCGACGCCGTCCACACCTTCGCCGTGGTGCGCCAGACGCTCACCATGTACCAGCGCGCGCTGTCGAACGCGGGCAGCCTGATGCCCCTGCCCTGGCAATGGAACAGCAGCGTCGACACCGCGCCGCTGCAGGTCTTTCCGTACGGCCTGCCGAACGTGATGAATGCGTTCTACAGCCGCAGCCAGTCGAGCCTGAAGTTCGGCGACTTCATCCCGCCCGGCGAGACCGCCCGCGTGTACACCTGCCGCTCGTTCGACATCGTCTCGCACGAGACCGGCCATGCGGTGCTGGACGGCCTCAAGCCGCACTGGCTGGAAGCCAACAACCCGCCCCAGACCGGCGGCCTGCACGAATCCTTCGGCGACCTGACCGCGATCTTCCTGGCGCTGTCCCAGCTCGACCAGTGCGAGGCGGTGGTGGCCCAGACCAAGGCGCACCTGCACGACAAGACCTTCCTGGCCGACATCGCCGAGCAGTTCGGCCTGGCGCTGGGCAGCACCACCGGGCTGCGCAACGCCGACAACGACCTGACGCTGTCCCAGGCCGGCACCGAGGTGCATGCGATTTCCCAGGTCTTCACCGGCGCCATCTACGACATCCTGGCCGACATCTTCGCCTTCGAGCGCAAGCCCGAGCTGGAAGACTGTGCCGGCGTGCTGCACCGGGTGGCGGCCTGGCTGCGCGGACTGGTGCTGCGCGCCCTGATCGCCGCGCCCGACGTCGCCGCCACCTATGCGGACGTGGCCAACGAGATGCTGCGCATCTGCCAGGACGACGGCCGCCCGCCCGAATACGCCGCCTTCATCCGCGACGGCTTCGCGCGGCGCGAAGTGCTCGACGTGCCGGAGGGCGCCGGCCCCCTGCACCAGCCCGGCCTGCGCCTGGCCGCGCTGGTCAGCGACATCCCCGGCGCGCGCCAGGACCGGCGCGCCTGCTGCGGCACGATGAACCTGGCCGAGTACCACGATGTCGAACGGCTGCTGGATGCGGAAGCGCAGGCGCTGGCGCGCTGGTGCGCGGCCCACGGGCGCTTCGGCCCGGCCGGCGCCGAACCGGCGCAGACCGGCGCCGCCATGGTGGCCGCCGTCAGCGTCGGCAACGGCACCACCGTGGTCGCGGCCGCGCTGACCGGCACGGCAGCGGCGCCGGCACCCACCGCGCATGAACCGGTGGTGACAATCCCGATTACCTGACCCGACGGGAGACACGATGAAGATCACGGCCAGGGCCAGCGGCGGTTTCAGCGGCCGCACTGAACAGGTCGAACTGGACACCGGCTGCCACGCCGACGGCCAGGCCATCGAGGCGCTGCTGGCGCGCCTCGATTTCTTCGATGCGCCGCACACGGCTTGCCCGGTCGGCGTCGACATCCGGCGCTGGG
>JAKOOD010000065.1 GCA_022701635.1 Burkholderiaceae bacterium
TGGATCACCAGGTCGTAGCCGGGCCGCGCCGCTTCCGGCCCGGTGCGGTCGTAGCCGGTGATCGAGCAGTACACCAGGCCGGGCTGGTCCTTGCTCATTTCCTCGTAGCCGAGGCCGAGGCGCTCGATGTCGCCGAACTTGAAGTTCTGGATCACGACGTCGCTCTTGCGGATCAGCGCGCGCGCCAGTTCCTGGCCCTCCGGCGTCTTCAGGTCCAGGCACACCGAGCGCTTGTTGCGGTTGACGCTGTTGAAATAGGCGGTCTCGGTGGCGCCGATGCGCATGCCCCAGTCGCGCGTGTCGTCGCCGCGCTGCGGATGCTCGACCTTGATCACTTCGGCGCCGAGGTCGCCCAGCGCCATCGCGCACCAGGGCCCGGCCAGCACGCGCGACAGATCGAGCACCCGCACGCCCGCCAGCGGCAGGGTGCCCAGCTTGCTATCGGTGGTCACGATCGTCCCCTCATGCCGCCAGGCGGCGGCCGAGCGCGATGTAGCGCGCCAGGTGGTGATCCTCATCGCCCAGTTGGTGGTCGATCATCACCAGGCGTTTGGCATAGTGGGCCAGCGGCAGTTCCCAGGTCATGCCGATGCCGCCGTGCAGCTGGATGCATTCCTCGGCCACCAGGGTGCCGATGCGGCCGATGCTGGCCTTGGCCGCCGACAGCGCGCGCTCACGGACGATACGGTCGCCGTCGAGTACGGCCGCGGCATTGATCACCGCCGAACGCGCCTGCTCGATTTCCAGCAGCAGGTCGGCCATGCGGTGCTGCAGCGCCTGGAAGCTGCCGATCGGCACGCCGAACTGCTTGCGGGTGCGCAGGTAGTCCAGGGTCGCGGCCTTGGCCGCTTCCATCGCGCCGAGGCTTTCCGCGCACAGCGCCAGCACGCCACGCCCGACGGCGCGCTCCAGCACCGCGTAGCCCTGCCCCTCTTCTCCCAGCAGCGCGCCGGCGTCCAGCTGGACGTCTTTGAACGTCAACTCGGCCACGCGGCCGCCGTCGATGGTCGGGGTGCCGACGACCTGCACGCCGGCGGCATCTGTCGGCACCAGGAACAGCGAGATGCCGGCTTCGTCGTCGACGGCGCCGGCCGTGCGTGCCGACACCACGCACCAGTCGGCCGCTTCGCCCTGCGCCACCACCGCCTTGGCGCCGTTCAATACCCAACCCTCGCCGCCCCGTTCGGCGCGCGTCTGCACCCGCGCCAGTTCGTAGTGGGTCTCCGGCTCGTCGTGGGCGAAGCCGGCGATAACGCTGCCATCGGCGATGGCCGCCAGCCGCGCCTTCTGCTCTTCGCTGCCGACGGCGGCGATGGCCTCGGCGGCCAGCACCGCGCTACCGAGGAAGGGCTCGATCACCAGGCCGCGGCCGAGCGCCTCGAACACCACGGCGATGTCGAAACCGCCGCCGCCGAAGCCGCCATCCTCTTCGCGCAGCAGGGCGCCGATCACGCCCAGCTCGGCGAACTGCTGCCACATCTCTTCCGAATATCCCTCGTTCGAGGCGGCGATGCGGTCGCGCGTCTCGAAGCCATACTGTTCGGCGATAAAGCGGTTCAGGCTGTCCGCCAGCATGCGCCGTTCTTCAGTGTGTTCGAAGTTCATGGTCTTGCCCTCACAGTCCGAGGATCATCTTGGAGATGATGTTCTTCTGGATTTCGTTGGAGCCGCCGAAGATCGACAGCTTGCGGTTGTTGAAGTACTGGGCCGAGGCGGCCGCCGCGAAGTCGGGGCCGAACTGCGGGCCGTCGTAAGCGGCATCCAGCATGTCCTGGCTGAACGGGCGCGCGTACACGCCCATCGCGCGGCGCGCCAGCGCATTGATCTCCTGGCGGATCTCGGTGCCGCGGATCTTCAGCATCGAGCTTTCCGCGCCCGGCACGCCGCCGCCTGCCACCGCGGCGATCACGCGCAGGTTGGTGGTCTTCATGTTCTCGAGGTCGATCTCGACCCGCGCCAGGCGCGCCGCGAACGCCGGGTCGTCCAGCAGCGGCTTGCCGTTGCGGGTCTGTTCAGAGGCGATGCGCTTCAGGCGTTCCAGTCCCGCCACCGAGAAGCCGACGCCGGCGATGTTGGTGCGCTCGTAGGTCAGCAGGTACTTGGCGCAGGTCCAGCCACGGTTTTCCTGGCCGACCAGGTTCTCGGCCGGCACGCGGACGTCGGTGAAGAACACCTCGTTGACTTCATGCTCGCCGTCGAGCAGCACGATCGGGCGCACGTCGACGCCGGGCGTGTTCATGTCGATCAGCAGGAAACTGATGCCTTCCTGCTTCTTGGCCTCGCGGTCGGTGCGCACCAGGCAGAAGATCATGTTGGCGTGCTGGCCGAGCGTGGTCCAGGTCTTCTGGCCGTTGACGATGTAGTGCTCGCCCTGCGCGTCGACGCCGCGCACGGCCGTGGTCTTGACCGCCGCCAGGTCGGAACCGGCGCCCGGTTCCGAATAGCCCTGGCACCACCAGTCGGACCCGTCGAGGATGCGCGGCAGCCAGTAGCGCTTTTGCGCTTCGTTGCCGTACTTGATCAGTACCGGCCCCAGCATGTTGACGCCGAAAGGCACGATGCGCGGCGCATTCGCCAGCGCGCACTCGTTCTCGAAAATGAATTTTTCGATGGCGGTCCAGCCCGGGCCGCCGTATTCCTCGGGCCAGTGGTTGGCCAGCCAGCCGCGCTCGTTCAGGATCGCGTGCCATTCCTGCATGTCGGCCTTGCTCAAATGCTTGCCGTTGGCGACCTTGTCGGACAGGCGCGCGGGCAGCTTCTCGGCCAGGAAAGCGCGCACCTCGGCGCGGAATTGTTCTTCTTCGGGGGTGAAATTCAGGTCCATGACAATCCTCGTCTCGAATGCTTCAATAAATCTCGAACAGGCCGGCCGCACCCATGCCGCCGGCGACGCACATCGTGACCACCGCATACTTGGCGCCGCGGCGCCGGCCTTCCAGGAGTACGTGTCCGGCCAGGCGCGCGCCGGTCATGCCGAACGGGTGGCCGATCGAGATCGCGCCGCCGTTCACGTTCAGGCGTTCCGACGGGATGCCGAGGCGCTGCTGGCAATAGATCGCCTGCGAGGCAAACGCCTCATTCAGTTCCCACAGGTCGATGTCGTCGACCGTGAGGCCGTGGCGCTCGAGCAGCTTGGGCACCGCGAACACCGGGCCGATGCCCATTTCGTCGGGCTCGCAACCGGCCAGCGCCAGGCCGCGGAAGGCGCCCAGCGGAGTCAGGCCGGCGCGCTCGGCGGCCTTGGCTTCCATCATCACGCAGGCCGACGCGCCGTCCGACAGCTGCGAGGCATTGCCGGCGGTGACGAATTTATCGGCGCCCATCACCGGTGCCAGCTTGGCCAGCGCCTCGTAGGTGGTGCCGCGGCGGTTGCAGGTGTCCTGGTCGACCGTCACCTCGACTTGCGAGACGGCACCGGTGTCCTTGTCCTTGACCGCCATCGTGGTGGTGCAGGCGACGATTTCCTCCCTGTAGCGCCCGGCCAGCTGGGCTTCCTCGGTGCGCCGCTGGCTCTCGGCCGAGAAGCGGTCCTGGGCTTCGCGCGCGATGCCGTAGCGCGC
>JAKOOD010000569.1 GCA_022701635.1 Burkholderiaceae bacterium
CCAGCAGCGACGCGCGCAGCAGCAGGGCGGGCGGCACCGGCAGCGGCGCCAGCCAGGCCTGCACGGCGGCGGGCAGGATGCGCGGCCGCAGCAGCGCCACGGGCAGGCTCATCGCCAGCGCATGCAGCACCAGCAGGCCGAGGGCAGGCGCAGGCGGATAAGAGGTGAAATACATCGGCGGCAGCGCCGCCACGGCCAGCAGGCCGAGCAGGGCCGGGCCGAGCGCCAGCACCACGATTTCGCCGGAACTGCGCAGGCGCGCGGTCAGCTGCGCGAGCGTGCGCAGGGTGAGCCGGATGCGGAACCGGGTGTAGGTGTGCACCGAGATCTTCCTGGGTCAGTTGCAGAATGGGTGGAGCAGAATAAACGAAGCGGAAACGAAAAAAGGCCCGACGAATCGGACCTTTTTTCTTTTTTACTACTAATATTGGCGGAGCGGACGGGACTCGAACCCGCGACCCCCGGCGTGACAGGCCGGTATTCTAACCAACTGAACTACCGCTCCATACTACTCTGATCTTTTCTTCGTGCTTCGAGAGACGGTCTGGTGGGCGCTGAGAGGCTCGAACTCCCGACCTAATCCTTGTAAGGGATCCGCTCTACCAACTGAGCTAAGCGCCCGGATTCACTATCCAGTCTCTCTGTCAGGCGCTTGTCATCACGTCCGAAGAGGCACGCATCATAGCGTATCCATTTGAAATGATGCAAGGGCTTTACCGAAAAAAGTGAACATTTCGATGTTGCCCCCGCGCGCCACGCATGTTCAGTGACTGCCGGGTGACTGTTGTTTGCCTGCGTATGGATTGCGTAATTTCTTGCATAAGCTTATGCACATGCCCGACAATTATGCTTTTACAAACCGGCAATATATAGACGTCAATAAGATGCGTTGCCGGCGCAGGCCGACTTAAGGCGGCCGAAGGAAATAGCGGAGACACGCGGAATTCTTTCACCCTTCCCTTAGGAAAACTCAATGATCAAGATGTCCAAGATGCACAAGCGCGTCGTTGCCGCGCATGGTGCGGTGCTCGCACTGTCCGTCCTGCCGGCTGGCTCCGCCCTGGCCCAGGCAGCCCAGGCCAACGAGCTGCAGACGGTCACCGTGACCGCCCAGCGCCGTACCGAAAACATCAAGGAAGTGCCGGTATCCGTCTCCGCCATCAAGGGCGAACGGCTGGACGTGCTGGTATCGGGCGGCGACGACATCCGTCTGCTGGCCGGTAAAGTGCCGAGCCTGAACATCGAGTCTTCCAACGGCCGCACCTTCCCGCGTTTCTATATCCGTGGCTACGGCAACACCGACTTCTCGCTGTTCGCCTCGCAGCCGGTGTCGCTGATCGTCGACGACATCGTGCAGGAAAACCCGATCCTGAAAGGCTTCCCGATCTTCGACGTCGCCGGCGTCGAAGTGCTGCGCGGCCCGCAGGGCACCCTGTTCGGCCGTAACACCCCGGCCGGCGTGGTCAAGATCGAATCCGAAAAGCCGAACCTGAAGAAGGTCGAGGGCTACTACAACCTGTCGTACGGTACCCACGGCACCGCCAACGTCGACGGCGCCGTCAACGTGCCGCTGTCGGACAAGTGGGCGATGCGCGTCTCGACCCTGCGCCAGCACCGTGACGACTACGTCGACAACTACAGCGACGTGGCGAAAACCAACAAGACCGGCGAGCTGGACGGCTACAACGAACACGCCGAGCGCGTCCAGTTGATGTACACCCCGGACAGCACGTTCAGCGCCCTGTTCAACGTGCACCAGCGTCAGACCGACGGCAGCGCCCGCCTGTTCCGCGCCAACCTGATCCAGAAGGGGACGAACGACTTCGCGCCCGGCACCAACCTGGACAGCATCGTCACGAACGCCATCAACACCCAGAACCTGCAGACCAACGGCAGCAGCCTGCGCCTGACCTGGGACCTGGGTAACGTCAAGCTGTACTCGATCACCGGCTACGAAGGCGTGACCGACTACTACAGCCGCGGCGACATCGACGGCGGCACGCCGGCAGGTCCGGGCCGGATCCCGTTCCAGGTGCAGACCGGCGGCGGCCTGAAAGGCTTGAGCCAGTGGTCGCAGGAAGTGCGCCTCGAATCGAAGAACAGCGGCCCGCTGAACTGGCAGACCGGCGTGTACTACTTCAACGAAGACGCGACCGGCTACAGCAACAACTACGACAGCGTGACCCAGGTCCAGACCTCGCACGTCGAATCGAACCAGAAGAACAAGGCCGCGGCCGTGTTCGGTTCGGTGACGTACGCCGTGAACGACGACTTCACGCTGCGCGGCGGCCTGCGCTACACCGACGACAAGAAAAACTTCATCACGCTGGCGCACGACAACGTGACCCTGATCGGACCGGCCGGCGTCAGCGAAAGCAAGAACAAGGTCAGCTGGGATGCTTCCGGCACCTATAAGCTGAACAATGACGTCAACGTGTACGCGCGCGTGGCGACGGGCTTCCGCGCGCCGAGCATCGCGGCCGCATCGGCCTCGGTGCCGGTGACGGTGGCCGACGCCGAGACGATCACCTCGTACGAAGGCGGCATCAAGGCCGACCTGTTCGAGCGCCGCGCCCGCGTCGCGTTCTCGATCTACGACTACGACGTCAAGAACCAGCAGCTGACCGTGGTCGGCGGCAATTCGAACGTCACCAAGCTGATCAACGCCGCCAAGTCCACCGGCCGCGGCGCCGAGTTCGAGATGGAAGGCATCGTCACGCCATCGCTGCGCCTGACCGGCAGTGCGTCGTACAACTACACCCAGATCAAGGACCCGAACCTGACCGTCGCCAAGTGCGCGCAGTGCACGATCACCGACCCGATCGCCGCCAACGGTCTGGTTTCGATCAACGGCAACCCGCTGCCGCAGGCGCCGCGCTGGATCGTCAACGCCTCGGCGCGCTACGGCATCCCGGTCGGCGACGGCGAATTCTTCGTCTTCACCGACTGGTCGTACCGCACCAAGGTCAATTTCTTCCTGTACGAATCGGTCGAGTTCACCGGCAAGCCGCTGACCGAAGGCGGCGTGCGCGTCGGCTATACCTGGGCCGACGGCAAGTACGAAGCGGCCGTCTTCGGCCGCAACGTCCTCGACCAGCGCCGCATCACGGGCGCCATCGACTTCAACAACCTGACCGGCTTCACCAACGAGCCGCGCGTCTGGGGCGTGCAGTTCAAGGGCAATTTCTGAATCAATTAAGAATTGTCTGACCAAAAGCCGCGAGCGATCGCGGCTTTTTTTATGCGCACGGTCCGCCGTGGCGGCGATGGCGGGTGGTCGTTCTGAGTCGACAAGGTGTTGGCGACGATACGTTGACGCAATGAACACAGCGGCCGGAAAACTCATGTATATTTGAAAATTTTCCTTATTAATCAGCCAGTTGTCAAAAATTTTGCTGTTGTAAATCTGCCGAAAAAGTACATATTCAGGACACTTTTGTTTACGCTGTCGAGTCCGGTTATCCATGAAGGATGAAACATGACGCAGCGTCACAAGTTGGTTTCCGCAGTAACGTTCATGGCCGCGACCCTGGCCGTCGCCTTTTCACCTGCATCCCACGCCGGCCAGCAAGACGCCGTGCAGACCCGCGTCATCACCCAGACCGATCGCCTGATCGTCAAGTACAAGGATGCCCAGCCGGGCGCCGAGGCGACCCTGGTGTCGACCCTGCGCCAGGCCATCCTCGACCGCGCCGGCCAGCAGATCGGCACGACCCTGAAATCGCTGCGCGCCACCGCCGCCGGCGCCCACGTGTTCCAATTGAACCGCACGATGACGCTGGACGAAGCGCGCACCCTGGCCGCCGACATCAAGTCGCGCGACGCCAACGTCGAATACGCCGAGCCGGACCGCATCATGACGGCGATGGCCACGCCGACCGACCCCAGCTACACCCAGCAGTGGGACCTGTACGAAACCGCCGGCGGCATCAACGCGCCGGCCGCCAGCGCCGGCCAGAATGACGCCGTCCATACCCGGTTCATTACCCAGACCGATCGCCTGATCGTCAAGTACAAGGATGCCAAGGCCGGCGCGGAAGCCGCCGGCGTGACGTCCGTGCGCCAGGCCATCGTGGAC
>JAKOOD010000582.1 GCA_022701635.1 Burkholderiaceae bacterium
CGGCCGTGCGGCCCGCGTGGTAGGCCGCCTCCACCGCGTAGGCCGAAAAGTCGTGGTCGCCGCCCGAAGGGGCCGGTGCGCCCTGGATGACACGCAGGTTCTTCAGCGCCCTCAGTCTTTGCAGCCATTCCCATGCCGCGGCTTCGGGGTTGTCGGCGGCATCCTTGCGCAGGATGCTATCTTTCGGCAATACCGCCTCGAGCGTCTTCAGCATCCCCAAGAAACCTTTGAGGCCGGCACTTCCGCCAAACTCGGCCCAGAAGCGGTTTTCGTATTGCATCGCCAACGCGCGTGTCTGGACTTCGATCAGGTTCTTCGGTATCGGCAGGTTGCCGGTAGCGAACAGGTCGATCGTGAAGATGGGCAGCGTGTCGCACTCTTCCTCGGTCAGGATGTTCAACAGGGCGTCGATCGGCGTATTGCTGAACAGCCCGCCGTCCCAGTAGGCGCAATCGTCGATCACCACCGGCGGGAAGCCCGGCGGCAAGGCACCGCTGGCCATGATGTGCTCCGGCCTGATCGTTTGCTTCACTGCATTCAGCTTCTCCATGCACTGGTCCGCATCGCTACCGACGCCATGGCCATGCAGGTAATTCGAGAACGTCATCGGCCCACCGGTTTCCAGGCTGGTGGCCGTCACCGCCAGGCGCACGGCCGGCATCCCATCCTCGGCGACCCGGTTGATGCGCTCGAAGTCGAGATGCTGCGCCAGCGTCCTGGTCATCGGCTTGGTGTCGCAAAAACTATCCCAGCTTCCCATCTGCAGGTAATCGGTACGCGACCGCCAGAAATTCGGATTGCCGAACAGCGAAAAATTTCCCTGCATGTTGGCCGGCAGGAATGGGATGGTCTTCATCGTGATCTGGTCCCAGACCGCTTTCAGGCTGGCGCCAATATCGCCGTCCTTCGCGCCGGCGATGGCCGCCGCGTTCACGGCGCCGATCGATACGCCGCTGACCGCCACCGGCTCCCACCCCATCTCGACCAGCTTGGTCACCACCCCGTACTCATAGGCGCCGAGCGCGCCGCCCCCTTGCAACACCAATGCCATCTTCTTGCCCATGTATGACTCCTTGATATGTCCTGTGGGAAATGCGCAAACCGCTTGTCAGCAAACGGTGTCGGTGTCAACCGAGCTGGACAACTTTAAAAGGAATAGCGCTCAGGACATTTGAGCTAGGTCAAATGGAAATATGTGGTGGGGATTGACGAAAGGGGTTGGCGCCCCCTGTCGTTTCCGGTGCTGCCGGATAAGACGGGGGGGGGGCGCCGCGGCGTTACGGATACTCGGCGTCGATCTCGGAACCGGCGTAATTCTCCAGTTCGACGAACAGCTGCTTCAGTGGCGTGTTGTCGCCGATATGCTTGAGCAGCAGGCTGTTGCGATAACTGTCGATGCGCTCGGCAATGATGCGCTGGTGCGGCGCCGGGATGTTTTCCAGCATCCTGGCCCAGCCGGCCTCGTGGTCGTGCTTGCCGGTGCGGACCGATTGCACGAAGCGCTCGAACTCCTTCTGGCCGGTGCGGGCGACGATGCGGCCGCCGCCTTCGATGCCGAAGATCACCGCCAGCGCGATCACGCCTTCGGCATTCAGGTCCGGATCCTTGACCGGGCCTTCCCAGTGATGGCGGCGCAGCCATTCGGCGGCGCGCACGATCGCCTGCACGCTCTTGCGCTGCTGCAGCTGGCCGAGGTAGCGCTCGTAGCCGGACCAGGTCTCGCCCGGATCGGCGGTGCACAGGTCGACGAACAGTTCCTTCAGGCGGCGCTGCGAATACACCGGGTCCTTGTCGTACTCCCCGACCAGGGTGTCCTCGGGCAGCGCCGACAGTTCGCGCACCATCCGGAAACCGTTCTGGAACACCAGTTCGGCGCCTTCCGAGAGCAGCAGGCCGAGCCCGGCCTGGTCGCCGACCGCGTCGTCTTTCTCGTCCTCGAGCAGGTGCTCCAGGCCGAGCGAGACGCCGCCGATGGTCAAGAGCTGGGCACGCCCGATGCCTTCGGCGGTGCGGTCGTTGGTGAACTTTTCGGCCACCATCGCCGTGATGCCGGCCAGCTCGTCGGCCAGCGCCACGGCCTCGTCGTTACCGGCGCGGGCCGGGATCAGCTTGATCGCGCGGATCAGGCGCGGCAGTCTTTCGATGACGATCGCAGGCAACATGAAGGTGTCCGCTCCGCTCACGAGAAGATGTCCGTGCCCATGCTGCGGCGCGGGCTGCGGCGCGGCTGGGTGCGTACCGACGGCACCTGCTTGCGCAGGCGGTACAGCAGTTCGCGGGTGCCGCGCTGCTGGAATTCCGATTCCTCGTCCGGATCGTCCGGCAGCTCGACGTCGGCCAGGTCCTGGGTGTTGCGGTATTCCGGGAACAGCTCGAGCAACGAACGCTGCCAGCCGTCCTCGCTGGCGCGGGCCAGGTCGATCGCCAGCGGCACGATGTCGCTGTCGGAGGTGGTGTGGATGTTGCTGTGCGGGCCGCGCACGTTGATCTCGCCCGCCGCTTCCAGGATCTCGCGCGGCGCCAGCGACCACAGGATCGCGAACGCGGTGGCGCCGTGGTCGGTGCTCGAGGCGGCTTCCAGCAGTTCGTTGCGGCGGTCCTCGTCGTCGGTGGCATACACCACGCCGTGGATGTGGTTGAACAGCCCCTCGGCGAGGCGCTCGGGGTCGTCCTCGATCATGTTGTCAGGCCAGGTGGCGGCCAGGAAGGCCAGGCTCTCGGCCCAGGCCTTGGGCGGCACCAGCATGGTGGCCAGCGAGGTCTTGGCGCCGTCGAAGCCGGCCAGGTGCAGCGCGGTGACCTGCGGCGGCAGGGTCGACAGCACCTCGGCCACCGCGTAGTCGCCGTGCTCGTCGGCCGCCTGCGAGAACGCTTCCTCGGCGTGCTGCAGCGATCCCGACAGCACCAGGTCGGTGACCTGCTGGGTCAAGGCTGGCAGCTTGGCTTGGGTGTCGTCGCTCATGCGCGATCGCCTCCATCCTGGTCGAAGATTTGGGTGAAATCGTCGCCGACGGCACCTTCGTCGAGCTCGTCGTCGTCGCCTTCGTCGTCGCGCGCCAGCTGGTCGAGCGACTGGTCGTCGTCTTCCCAGCGCGCCTGGTTCTTGTACAGGAAGGCGGTGACGATGGCCTGGCGCGCCAGTTCCGGGTGGTTCGCGCAGATGGCTTCGTACATGGCCTTGCCCTCGCCCGCATCGTCACCCTGAGCGGCATCGCAGTTGGCCATCGCGAACACGCGCGCCGGGTCGCCGCTGCCTTCGTAGTCCATGGCTTCGCGCACCAGGCCCTTGGGGTCGGTGAAGCGGATGCGGTCGACCAGCGCGAACGCCATCATGTTGACGTCGTCCAGGCCGTTGCCGTCGGCGTACTCGGACACCAGCGCCTGGACCATCATGTCGTAGTTCTTGCGGTTGGGCGGGTCGCCCAGCGTGCCTTCGATCTGGCCTTCCAGTTCGCGCGACTGGAAAGCAAATTCCGGATGTACTTTTTTCATGTTTGGATTCGCAATCTTGGTTAATGCAGGGTCACGCCATTGAGCGCGAACAGGGAACGCCAGAGTTCGAACGCTTCCGCTTCGGCGTCGAGCACGATGCGGTGGTTGACGCTCTGGTCGTATTCGTCGCGCCTGGCGCGGTCGGACAGGGTTTCGTAGGCCTTGGTGACGGCCTTGAAGCGCGCCTCGGCACCCGGCGCCTGGTTGCGGTCCGGGTGATAGCGCATCGCCAGCGAGCGGTACACCTTCTTGATCTCGTCGTCGGTGGCATTCGGCGCGACGCCGAGAATCGCGTATAAATTTTCCACTTGAAACTCTCCGGCAGGGCCCAGGTAAAAACGTCAAACCGGGATTATCCTATAGAAAGCGCCGGCTTGACAGGCTGGCCACTGATCCCGATTCTTCCCAGTATCCGGCGCACGATCTGGGCGAACCGTGCGCTTAACCACATAAGGCGGCCAGTGGCTATCCTTCTACGGTAAAATGCCCGGAATATTACCCATCTAGAACCTTTTCATGAGCAACGACAAGAATTCACCGGCGTCTTCGTCTTCGCCGTCGTCCACGCATTCATCGTCCAATTTCGTGCGCTCCATCGTCGAATCCGACATCGCCGCCGGCACCCATGACCGTCCCGGGATGCCGTCGGTGATCACCCGCTTCCCGCCGGAGCCGAACGGCTACCTGCACGTGGGCCACGCCAAATCGATCTGCCTGAACTTCGGCCTGGCGCGCGACTACCAGGGCCGCTGCCACCTGCGCTTCGACGA
>JAKOOD010000602.1 GCA_022701635.1 Burkholderiaceae bacterium
GTTCTTGTACATCCCGTAATCGTCGCGTTCCAGGTAAGACATGTGGATCTCCTTCATTGGAACCGCAAGGATACCCGAGTCCGGTGGCATTCCGTATGAACGCACACGTCATGCAGGGACAAAAAAAATGCCGGCGCATGGCCGGCATCGTCGATCAGAATTCTTCCCAGTCCTCGCCGGCGGTCGCGGCCACACGCTTGGGGCCCGTCTGGGCGCTCGCCGCAGCCGGGGCCGGGGCCGGGGCCGGGCGTGCCAGCTTCGGTTCGGCACGCGCGCGCACGGCCGGCACCCTGACCGCCGGCGCTGCCGGGACTGCTGCTGCCACCCGCGCCGGGGCGGCGTACTCCAGCTTGAACTGGTCGACCGCCTGCGCCAGCTTGGCCGCCTGCTCCTGCAGCGAGCCGGCGGCGGCCGCCGATTCCTCGACCAGCGCCGCATTCTGCTGGGTCGCCTGGTCCATCTGGCCGATCGCGCTGTTCACCTGCTCGATGCCGCCGGTCTGTGCCTGGCTGGCCGATGCGATCTCGGCCATGATATCGGTCACGCGCCGGATCGAGCTGACCACCTGCTGCATGGTGGCGCCGGCCTGGTCGACCAGCTTGGCGCCGGTATCGACCTTGCCGACCGAATCGTCGATCAGGCTCTTGATTTCCTTGGCCGCCGCCGCCGAGCGCTGGGCCAGCGTGCGCACTTCGCCGGCCACGACCGCGAAGCCGCGGCCCTGTTCGCCGGCACGGGCGGCTTCCACGGCCGCATTCAGGGCCAGGATATTGGTCTGGAAGGCGATGCCGTCGATCACGCTGATGATGTCGACGATCTTGCGCGACGATTCGTTGATCGAACCCATGGTCTGGATCACCTGTTCGACCACGGCCCCGCCTTCCGAGGCGACGCTGGAGGCGGTGATCGACAACTGGTTGGCCTGGCGTGCATTGTCGGCGTTCTGGCGCACGGTGTCGGTCAGGTGCGCCATCGACGAGGCCGTGCTTTCCAGCGACGAGGCTTGCTGTTCGGTGCGGTTGGAGAGGTCGAGGTTGCCGGCCGCGATCTCACCGGCGGCGCCGTGGATGGTCGAGGTGCCGCCGCGCACGTCGCTGACGATGCGCACCAGGCTGTCGTTCATGTCGCGCAGCGAGCGCAGCAGGGCACCGGTCTCGTCGCGCGCATCGGACTGGATGCGGCGGGTCAGGTCGCCACCGGCGACGGCTTCGGCCAGGTCGACGGCTTCGCGGATCGGGCGCACGATGCCGCGCGTCAGCAGCCACGAGCAGACCGCGCCGATCGCCAGCGCCAATGCGCACAGCAGGCCGATGATGCGGGCGCTGGCGTTGATGTCGCCGTCGATCTCCTTGGCGGTGGCGTCGATGTGGCGGTGCTGCATCTCGACCAGCTTGGCGAGGCTGGCTTCATACGCGATCGAGGTCGGCACGAATTCCTGGTCCAGCAGGCGGGCGGCTTCGGCACTGTCGCCGGCGGTCTTGGCCTTGATGGCCTTGTCCTTGGCCGCGGTGTAGCTCTTGCGCAGTTCGCCGATCTTGCGGAACTGTTCTTTTTCTTCGTCGTTCGACAGCAGCGGTTCAATCTTTTTGATCAGCTCGGACGAGCGGCCCGAGGTCTTGACACCGTCTTCCTTGAAAAAGTCGATCAGGCTGGGGTCCGCGCTCTTGACGATGGCGGCGGTGCGGCGCACCGCGCCAAAGGTCTGGGTGTGCCATTCGGTGATCATGCGCTCCTTGGCCAGGGGCACGTCCATCGCGCTGTGGGTGGCGCTGCCGATCTTGTCGAGGTAGGCGACGCCGGCGCCGCCGATCGCCAGCGTCATCGCCAGCACCAGCGCAAAACCGCCACTCAGGCGCTTGCCGATACTAATATTTTCAAGAGCAGACATCGAACATCCTTTCAATAACCGACGCAAACAGGTGTTCGATTCTACTTTGCTCTACAGCAATTTTTATATCTCTATTTTAAAATCTGTGCGTACACGCAACAGATAATATTGAACAAACGGTGCAAAAAAGCACTTTATAAATGTATTTTCCTTAATTTTGTAGGCATTAATTAATTGAACACGCGTTTTTCTTCTTTTTCGCGCTCTTGCAACCGGTCGATACGCTCGGCAGTTTCCGGATGGGTGGATAGGTAGCCCATCGACTGGCGCATCCAGCGCGGCATCTTGCTTTCCGCACCCTGGGCTTTTTCCAGCGCGCCCAGTACGGCCATGAAGTGGTGGACCGACAGCTGCCTGCGGTGCAGGACCTGCACCGCGTAGGCATCGGCATCCAGTTCCATTGCGCGCGAATATTCCATCTGCGACAGCACCGTCGGCAGGCCGGCGGCCACCGCGCTGAAATCGCCGAACAGCGCGGCCGACAGCGCGGCGGTGAGCGACGAGCGCGCCATCACGCGCACGACGTGGCGGTGCTCGACGTGGCCGACCTCGTGGCCCAGTACGGCAATCAATTGCGCCTTGCCCTCGTTGGTAAGCTCGTTCTTGTCCTGTACCAGGCGCACCAGCGCATCGGTGACGACGATGGTGCCGTCCGACAGCGCCAGCGCGTTGGGGCCGAGCCGCGGACTGCTGCGCACCAGCAGGCGCAACGGCATGCGTCCGTTCGCCGGCGCGATCGCCGGCAGCAGCGCCTGGATCTCGGCGATGCGCTCGTCGCTCAAGCGCGAGGGCGCAAGGAGTCCCTGCTTTTCCAGGCCGGCCAGCGCCGCCTTGCCGAGCGAGGCGTCGACCGAGGGCGGCAGGTGTTCGGCGATGCGCTCGGCGGCCAGCGGAATGCCGCGCAGCCAGCCCAGTGCCAGCAGGCCCACCAGCAGGACCAGGGCGACCAGGGCGGCCGGCCAGCGTTCCTGCCAGCGTACGACCGGACTCTTGCGGTAGCCGAGGGCCGCCAGCAGGGCATCGCGCGCGGCGCCCGCCGCCACTTCGCAGCTGGCGCCATCCTGCAGGCGCAGCACGGCGGGCGCGGCGGCGAAAGGTTCGGACAGCGCGACCGCCTCCAGCGGGTAGCTGCGCTGGAAGGTGGCTGCCGTCACCGTCAGCGTGCCGGCGCCGACGCTCAGGTGGGCAGGGTGCAGGTGGGCGCTGCGGCCGTCGAAGAAGGATGCGTCGATGCTTGCGGTCGTCATGTCGTTATCCATCAGGTTACCAGGACAGGTCCACGCCGATGAAATCGGCGACGCCATCGCCGGCGGCGGCTGCCGGGCGGCGCCGCGCCGCGTGGGTGGCCTGCTCGAAGCCCTCGGGTGCGTCGATGCGCAGGTGTTCGATCCGGTAGCGCCAGGTCCGCACCGCGGCGAAGGGACGGAACAGGCCCAGCGTGAGCAGGGTCAGCAGCACGTTGACGAGCTGCAGCCTGAAGTAACCCCAGAAGCCCATGTGACAGTCGATGCGTACGCCCGGGAAGGCCGTGGCCGACCAGGCCCGGTTGTTCAGGCGCACCGCGACGAACGGGCCGATCAGCAGGATCGACAGGTAGAACAGCACCATGCCGATGCCGAACATGACCAGGAAACCCATGCCCAGTCCCTTCTTGCCGGCGCCACCGGCAGTACCGGTCACGCCGGCCAGAAACGCCACGGTCCCGCTCACGATCACCAGGACGAGGATGAGGCCGAGACTGATCAGGAAGCCTTGCAGGTAGGGCAGGGCCAGCCTGAATAGGGACAGCGGAAAGCTGGCCTGCTGGTCGCCGTACATCAGGTGGCTGTGCTGGTAGCGGCGCATCGCGCCGTGCATCAGCGGCCACAGCAGGTAGAGCAGGAAAAAGGCGCCCAGCAGCCCCGGCTGCAGGGCCAGCGCGGCCAGCGCACTCGGCACCACGATCAGGGCGATCGGCAGCAGATACACCAGGTAGGCGTGCCTGACACTGCCGCTGAAGCCGAACGGCAGGCCGCGGTACCAGGTGTTCGACAGCCGGAAACGCAGGGCCGAACGCATCATGAACGGCAGGCCGAGCAGCAGTACGCCGACGATCACCAGCCCGGTCGTGCGCGACAGGCCGAAGGCGTAATGGTAGGCGCCGAGCACGGCCACCGCCAGCAGGCGCCCGCGCAGGATGGCCTTGGGGTCGCCGCGGAAGTCGAAGCTCGCGCCGGCGAGGTGGGTGTTACGGTAAAAATACTGCAGCCGGCGCGTCTTGGCCCAGGCCGAGTAGATGCCCAGCGTGGCCACGCTCAGCAGCAGGTTGACGATCCAGATGCGGAAATATTCGGCGCCGCTGCCGCTGAATGACAGCGACAGCGGGGCAGGTGCGACGGCAGCGGCGGTGGGCGTGCTGGGTGCGGCGTGTTCGATCAGGTCGTCCATGTAATTATTTGTATGGAAGAAAGATCGGTAATGTAAGCATAGCTTGCCGGCTTTGGCAATTATTGCAATGCTAGTTGATTGCGGCCACCGTTTGTGGATAAGGCTTGGCGCCGAAGCCACGTCGCGGCCGTCGTTTGCTGGATGTTGCCAAGTTGTATTAAAAAGGTTTGGCCGGTTTAAGGTATAATTTCAATTTCCCGCGCGTGCCGTTCGGCACCTTCTGCACAATGACCAAATTTGTATTCGTCACTGGCGGCGTCGTATCTTCCCTGGGCAAGGGAATCGCGGCCGCTTCCCTCGCCGCGATCCTCGAATCGCGCGGCCTCAAAGTCACGATGCTCAAGCTGGACCCGTACATCAACGTGGACCCCGGCACGATGAGCCCGACCCAGCACGGTGAAGTGTTCGTGACCGACGACGGCGCCGAGACCGACCTCGACCTCGGCCACTACGAGCGTTTCATCAGCACCCGCATGAAGAAGGTGAACAACTTCACCACCGGCCAGATCTACGAATCCGTGATCCGCAAGGAACGCCGCGGCGAGTACCTCGGCAAGACCGTGCAGGTGATCCCGCACATCACCAACGAGATCCAGGATTACATCCGCCGCGGCGCCGAAGGCGTCGACGTGGCGCTGGTGGAAATCGGCGGTACCGTCGGCGACATCGAATCGCTGCCGTTCCTGGAAGCCGCGCGCCAGCTGTCGCTGCGCTCGGGCCGCAAGGGCGCCGCCTTCGTGCACCTGACCCTGGTGCCCTGGATCTCGTCGGCCGGCGAGCTCAAGACCAAGCCGACCCAGCACTCGGTGCAGAAACTGCGCGAGATCGGTATTTCGCCGAACGCGCTGCTGTGCCGCGCCGACCGCCGCATCCCGGACGACGAACGCGCCAAGATCTCGCTGTTCGCCAACGTCGAAGAGCAGGCCGTGATCTCGGTGTGGGACGTCGACACCATCTATAAAGTGCCGCAGGTGCTGTGCGACCAGGGCCTGGACGACATCATCCTGGAAGCCCTCGGCCTCGAGGCGCCGCCGGCCGACCTGTCGATGTGGACCAAGCTGATCCACACGCTGGAAAACCCGAAGCACGAAGTCACCATCGGCATGGTCGGCAAGTACGTCGACCTGATCGAATCGTACAAGTCGCTGACCGAGGCGCTGCGCCACGCCGGCATCCACACCGAGAGCCGCGTCAACATCGAGTACATCGACTCGGAAGAGATCGAAACCACCGGCTGCGGCCACCTGGCCAAGTACGACGCCATCCTGGTGCCGGGCGGCTTCGGCAAGCGCGGCGTGGAAGGCAAGATCATGGCCGCGCGCTATGCCCGCGAGAACAAGATCCCTTACCTGGGTATCTGCCTGGGCATGCAGGTCGCGCTGATCGAATACGCGCGCCACATGGCCGGCCTGCCGAACGCGAATTCCACCGAGTTCGATCCGGAGACCGACCAGCCGGTGGTCGCCCTGATCACCGAGTGGCAGAACCACGACGGCAAGGTCGAGCAGCGCAGCCACGATTCCGACCTGGGCGGCACCATGCGCCTGGGCGCCCAGACCTGCGCGGTGAACCCGGGCACGCTGGCCGCCGAGATCTACGGCAACCTCGTGACCGAGCGCCATCGTCACCGCTACGAAGCGAACAATTACTACCTGCCGAAGGTCGAAGCAGCGGGCCTGATCGTGTCCGCCCGCACCCCGAACGAAGACCTGTGCGAGATCATGGAACTGCCCCGCCAAGGCGCCGGCTCCCACCCGTGGTACATCGGCGTGCAGTTCCACCCGGAGTTCAAGTCGACCCCGCGTAACGGCCATCCGCTGTTCTCGGCATTCATCAAGGCGGCCCTGGCGCACCAGGCCGGCAACCAACCAGCCGCGAACGTCAATGACGTCGCGGCCCTGCAAGGAGATGCGGCATGAAGCTGTGTGGATTCGACGTCGGCCTCGACCAGCCGATTTTCCTGATCGCCGGCACCTGCGTGATCGAGTCGCGCGACATGGCGATGGACGTCGCCGGCCAGCTGAAGGAAATCACGAGCAGCCTGGGCATCCCGTTCATCTATAAATCGTCGTTCGACAAGGCCAACCGCTCGTCGGGCAAGTCGTTCCGCGGTCCCGGCATGGACAAGGGCCTGGAGATCCTGGCCGACGTGCGCAAGACCATCGGCGTGCCGGTCCTGACCGACGTCCACGACGCAGAGATGATCCCGGTCGTGGCCAGCGTCGTCGACGTGCTGCAGACCCCGGCCTTCCTGTGCCGCCAAACCGACTTCATCAACGCCTGCGCGCGTTCGGGCAAGCCGGTCAACATCAAGAAGGGCCAGTTCCTGGCCCCGGGCGACATGAAGAACGTGATCGACAAGGCGCGTGCCGCAGCGAAGGAAGCGGGCCTGCCGGAAGACAGCTTCATGGCCTGCGAACGCGGCGCCTCGTTCGGCTACAACAACCTGGTGTCGGACATGCGTTCGCTCGCCATCATGCGCGAATCGAACTGCCCGGTGGTGTTCGACGCCACCCACTCGGTGCAGCTGCCGGGCGGCCAGGGCACCTCGTCGGGCGGCCAGCGGGAACACGTGCCGGTGCTGGCGCGTGCCGCGGTGGCGGCCGGCGTGTCGGGCCTGTTCATGGAGACGCACCCGGATCCGGCCTGCGCGCTGTCGGACGGTCCGAACGCGGTGCCGCTGGGACGCATCAAGGATCTCTTGAGCACGCTGGTCGATATCGACCGGATCGTCAAGAAGGCGGGCTTCATCGAGTCCGACTTCAAATAACAGATAAGCATCAGTAAGTAGATGCGTCATTCCCGCTTTCGCGGGGATGACGTGCATAAGCTAACTACGAATTCCCTTACCTTCTGGAGACTGAAGAACCATGAGTGCTATCGTTGATATCATCGGCCGCGAAATCATTGACTCGCGCGGCAATCCGACCGTCGAGTGCGATGTGCTGCTGGAATCCGGCGTGATGGGCCGTGCTGCCGTTCCGTCGGGCGCCTCGACCGGCTCGCGCGAAGCGATCGAGCTGCGTGACGGCGATCCCAAGCGTTATTTCGGCAAGGGCGTACTGCAAGCCTGCGAGAACATCAACACCGAGATCAGCGAAGCC
>JAKOOD010000085.1 GCA_022701635.1 Burkholderiaceae bacterium
GCACGGCGTAGGCGCCGTCGCTGTGATTATCCAGCAGCTGTTCGGTCACCCGCAGCGGACAGGGCGCGCCGGCGCTGGCCAGCTTCAGGCGCGCCAGCGCATAGGCGGCGATCGCGTCGTGGCGGGCGCGCACCTCGCTCCAGGTCAGCTCGCCGTTGCCGTCCTGGTCGAGGCCGATGGCCATGTCGAGGTCGCGCAGGGCGATGTCCCATTGGCCGTCGACGCGGGCCTCGCGCACGTCCAGCGTCAGGTAGCTGTCGCTCGGCTTGTGGGCCTGGGCCGGGGCCGCCGCCAGCAGCAATGCCGCGGCCAGCAGCCACAGGGTACGCAAGCGGGGCATCATGCGGCCGCCTTCAGGCGCGCCGCGGCGGCGGCCACCTGGCGGTCCTCGATGCGTGAACTGCGCAGCCAGTCGCGCACCAGGCGCGCCGCCTCGGCATCGCCGCTGGCGACCGCGCAATCGGCCAGGATGCGCAAGTCGGCCGGCTCCTTCTGCACCTGCCAGTTGGCCTTGGCCAGGCGCACGGCGGCGGCCGGGTCACGCCGCAGGGCCAGTTCGAAGCGTGCCTGCTCGCGCTGGTGCACGGTGTCGCGGCGCAGCACGGCGGCGTCGAAACGCGCACGCAAGGCATCGATCTGCGCGCGCGCTTCGGGCGAACCGGTGGCTTGCAAGGCGAGTGCGTAACGCAGCAGCAGCGCATCGACCCGGGTTTTATCCTTGAGCAGTTGCACCACCTCGGGCGCGCGGCCATGGTCGAGCAGGAAGTCGGCGTAGGCGCCCAGCAGGTAGCTGTCCGGCTCGCCCAGGCCGAGCGCGGTACGGAAATGGGTCTCGGCGGCGCCATCGTTGCCGCTGCGCGCCGCCATTTCGGCCAGCAGCGTGGCGACCCAGACGTCGATGCCGCGGTCGGCGAGCGGATGTGCGGCCTGGGCGTCGACCAGCTGGCGGTAGCTGGCGGCGGCCTGGCCATTGATACTGCCGACGCTGGACAGGCAGGTCTGCACCACCAGCGCGGGCGCGCGCGAGTACAGGCGCATGCAGCTGGCGCGCGCGGCCGCCAGGTCACCGGTCACCATCTGCACGGTGGCGCGCGTGAGCCAGGCCTGCACGTTGCCGCTGTCGCGCTTGACCGCCTGGTCGAGGTCGGCCAGCGCGGCCGGGAATTGATGGGTACTCTGGCGCAACGTCGCGCGCAGCACCAGCACCGGATCGGGCGGGACGGCCTGCGTCCACCACGGCGCCAGCGCCGCCTGCGCATAGCCGAGGTAGCGCGGGTCGCCTTCGATCCGCGCCTGCTCGATGTAGCGCTGGGCCAGCGCGCCGGCCAGGCGCAGGTCGTTCGGTTTGGCGGCGAGTTCGTCGCGCAGGCGGCGCAGCTCGCGCTGCACCGGATCGGCACGGCTGGGCAGGCGTTCGACCACCTGCTTGGGGTCGGCCGGGATGTAGGGCGCGGCAGCCGCCATCCCAGTCACCCCGGCCAGGCCCAACACCAGCGCGCCACCGCAAGCGCGCAGGTGTGACACGGCTCCCGCCATCACGACGCCGGCAGCGCCACCGGCTCGGTATTTTCCGGCACGGTCGGATTCACGCCATCGGTCGACAGCGGTTCCGCGGTCTCGCTCTGCGTCGCGACCTGCTGCGACACATAGGTGACGAAGGCATCGCTGGTCGCCCCCGGCGGGGTGGTGCCGCCACCGCCGGTGTTGTCGTCGTCATGGTGGTGGCCGCAGGCCGCCAGTACCAGCAGCACCGGCAGTGCCGCCAGCGCCAGCCGGCCGCGCCGGTTCGCCAGAAGTTTGCTCATCATCTGCGCCTCCCTTATTGATTACCCGGCAGCGGGGTGTTCAGGTAAGGGAAGGCCGGCTTGAAGTCGGCCGCGCTCTTGCGCACGCCGTCGGTCAGCTTGAGCCCGCCGGCCGGCGCATCGGCCGGTTTGCAGCCCACACCCAGCGCATCGCTGGTGCCGGTGAGTACGCACAGCGCCCCCATGGCCACGCGCAGCGAGACGTCGACCACGTCGTCGGCCGGGCGGCGTCCGTTCGGGAAGCCGGCATTGTCGCCGCCGGCCACGCCGAGCACGTTCTGGTTGGCCAGCGCGGTCGGCGCGGTGCTGGTGTTCAGGCGCAGCATTTCCGAGGCCACCACGTTCTTCGGCTGGTTCACGCCCGGCAAACCTTTCAGGAAGGCGGTCACCAGGTCGGTGCGCGGGAAGTTGGTCGGCGCCTTGGCGGACGGGAACAGGGTCTCGACCACGGCCGGCAGTACCGGATTGGTGACGTAGTTCAGGAACTGGGCGTCATCCTTCGGTTTGGAGCTGTTGAAGCGGTCCTTGTCGTCCATCCCGATGATCACCTCGTTCACCAGCGGCATGCCGACGCGCGAGACCTGGGCCCATGGACCGCCCTCCTTCACCGCGCTGTTGATGCCGGAGCCCGGCGTCGGATTGATCAGGCGGCCCTGGCGCACGCTGGCGGTGGCATAGCCGCCGATCACCGGTTCGCCGGCCGCGGTCAGGCAGGCGATCGGCACTTCCAGCGCGATCGAGCTGACGTTCTTGCCTTCCAGGTCGTTCTTGTTGCCGGCCGATTCGGCGCCCAGCGGATTCAGGTTGAACAGGTCGAAGATCTTGCCGACCGCGATGTAGAACGGTTCCTTGCGCTGGCCGACGAAGACGCGGCCGGTGCCGCAGCCGGGGATCGTGATGTCGTAGATGTGCTGGTTGGCGTAGGTTTCGTAACCGCTGGTGCCGCCGAAGGTCTTGTCGCCGATATTGTCGACCGGCTTGTCGAATTCGGTCGCACCGCCGGTACCGGCCAGGCGCGTGCGGGTGCCGCCGCGACGGTCGCCCTTGACCATGTCGATGGTGTAGGTCTCGCGCACGTTCAGCGATGCCGGATTGACGCCGCTGATGGTCGACGAATTGATCAAGGGGATCAGCACCTGCTTGCCGCCGATCGTCAGCGCGGTACGCTTCGACGTATTCTTGAAGCGCAGCTGGAAGGTGATGTCTTCCTTGGCATCGCCGTTATTGTCGATATGGATTTCGTACAGGGCGTTCTGGTCGAACTGGTAGAAGTTCGGGCCGCCTTGCGGATCCTGGAAAGGAATGAAGTTGGCAATCAGCGTGACGTAGTCCTGGCGACCCGACGCATAGCTGCGGAACATGTAGAAGTCGGTACCGTCGACCTTGGGCGAATTGGCGAGGAAAGGTGCCTCGCGGTGGCTGGATGCCCCTGCCGGTGCCATGACGGTGCTGAAGGCGACGCCGGCGAGCACGAGCGCCGTACCCCATTTTTGTTGCTTTTGCATTGCTCCCCCTTGATTTGATGTTATTGATTACCGATGTCGGCAATAAATACATCTTCTCCCCAAAAGGATGAGCGCACGATTGAATTTATGAAATAAATTTGGCAGTTTTGCCGGAACGCCACAACCTGGTCTGCCGTCCTTGACAAATCGGCGGCAATAAAAAAGCCGGCATCGCGCCGGCTTCCAAGGTCGAGGATCGGTTGCCTCCCGCAGCGAGAGGCATGGCCGACCGGTACCGATATCAATAGTCGCGGCGGCCGCCACCCAGGATCTTGGCCAGGATGAAACCGACACCGGCGGCGATCGCCACGGCGGTACCCGGGTTCTGGCGCACGTAGTCGCGGCCCTGGTCCACGTATTGGCCGTAGGCGTCGGTCAGTTGCTCCTTGCGGTCGCCCAGACCCGAGGTGGCACCGCTCAGCAGGCCCTGCAGCTTGTCGACGCCGGCATGGGCGGTGGTGGCCAGGCGGTCGACGACCGGCTGCACGCTGTTGACGGCCTTGTCGACCAGCGGCTTGGCGGCGTCGGCGGCCTTGTCGATCGACTGGTGCAGGTCTTGCGCCTTCTGTTCAGCGGCGTCCTGCGCCTTGCCAATCACGTTCTGGGCCTTGTCGGCCGCATCCTTGGCGACGTCCTGGGCCTTGTCGGCGGCATCCTTGGCAACGTCCTGGGCCTTGCCTGCGACGTCCTTGGCTGCGTCCTGGGCCTTGCCCGCGACATCCTTGGCTGCGTCCTTCAGGTCGCCGCCGGTGCCGGAGCCGGTAGGGGCGCCGCTCTGGCTGTTCTGCTGGCCGCTCTGGCTGTTGGTGCCGCCCGTGGTCGAGCCGCCGGCGCTCATGGCGCCCATCGAGCCGACGCCCTGGGCGCTGGCGGTGGCGCCGCCGGTGCTGGAACCGGTCGAGCCGCCGATGGTCTGGTCCTTGCCCTGGTTCAGCTGGGTGCTCTTGTTCAGGCTGCCCGATGCATTGCCGGCGTTGGCCTGGTTACCTGGGGTGTTGCCCAGATTGGTGCCTTTTGCTTCGTTCGACTTTTGATTATCCATGATGAATTCCTCTTTAAATTGTAGACCGACGCGGAGTAGACCGAAACTCGACCATCACCACATTCTTCCCTCATTCCCTACCAAACAAAACGAAGGCACGTGAGTGGGCTGCGCTACATCAACGTAACCAACTGAACATCCCACACGATCAAGACTTATCGCCGTTGACAGTGAAGCTGCTCAAAAGTTCCCGGAGTAGCCGATCCCTCTCGCATTCGCTGCTGTTCCGCGGCGCCGTTTCCGGTGCTGTTGAGTTCGCGGAGTTCACGATAGAAAAAATATAACGTTCAGCACGTCGGGACTGTGCGGTGCCTAACAGAGCTATTCGATCGCAGGAAATTGTGCCGGCCAAGGACCGGCACGCCCCTCACATCACCCGCACCCAGTTGCCCTTGTACAGGATCGGACCGGTCGGCCCCTTCGGATCGGGCGAGCCGCCGCGCGGCTCCAACGATACCGCCAGCATCGCCACGTCGGCACCGAGTGCGGCGCGGTCCAGCGCCAGCGTGCTCTCGCGGCCGGCTAGGATGCCGAGCGAGCGCGGGTTGCCCCGCACCGGCACCGCCCACAGCTGCAACGTGCGGTCGGCGGCGACGGCAACGTTGCCGAGCAGGCGTACGGTCAGCAGGCGGCGCCCCTCGTCGCCGGTCAGCAGCAGCACCGGTTGCGCCTTGTCGTCGGCCAGGGTGGCGATGTAATCGGGCTGCGCCTGCATGCCCGGACCGAGCGCGAGCACAGTGACCAGCACCAGCGCCGCCGCGCTCGACAAGCCGCCCAGCCAGCGCCAGAACAGCAGCGATTCGCTGTGCCAGAACTGCCATGCAGGATGCCTTTCGCGCAGGTGCAGGCGCTGCGCGATGCGCTTCCACACCTGCTTGCGCGGCTGTCGTGGCGGGGCGAATTCGGCCAGCGGCGTCAGGCGGTCGCGCCATTCGTCCGCGGTGCGGCGCAGGGCCGCATCGCCGTGCAGGTAAGCCTCGAAGCGGCGCCGCGCGCCGCCCTTCAGCGTGCCGAGCACATACTCGGCGGCGAGGCGGTCGCGCAGTTCCGGTTTGTCGCGCAGGTTCATGGCTGCCCGCCTTTCTCGAGGCAGGTTTTGAGGCGCCCCAGGCTGCGCCGGATCCAGGTCTTGACGGTGCCGATGGGCAGCGCCATCTGCTGCGCCACTTCGCTGTGCGACAGGTCGTGGAAGAAGGCCAGACCGACCACCTGCCGGTGCACGCCTTCCAGCGCCGACATGCAATACGCCAGCGCCTTGGCCTCGCGGCTGATGGAGAGCGCTTCGATCGGCGTCGCATTCGGATCACGCAATGCCTCCACCACCTCGCTGTCGAACGGCTCGAGGCTGATGTCGGCGCCGCTGCCGCCGGCGCGCAGCACATCGAGCGCCTTGTTGCGGACGATGGTCGTCATCCAGGTCATGGGCGCCGCCAGCTGGCTCTGGTAACTGCCCGCATGGTGCCAGATGGCGACGAAACCGTCCTGCAGCGCTTCCTCGGCCAGCTCGGGCTTGACCAGGATGCGCAGCGCAAACCCGTACAGCCTGGCCGAGGTGGCCTCGTAAAGGGCGCGGAACGCCTCCGCATCCTGCAGGGCGGCGGCGCGCAGCCAGGCCTGCAGCTGGATGGAGTCGGGAGGATGGACGTCGGACACTGCGCGCCTTTGTCGAAGATGATGGGTTGAAAAAATGGCAAGTGCAAGGAAAATACCATACCTGTCCTCCCTGCACTGCTGACATCGCGAAATGTTTTCAGGTAGCCGGTGGCGCTCATGACAGGGCCTTTACGATCAGCACAGTGTTCAGGGCGACGATCGTCGCCATGGCGGCCCATGCCAGCAGCGTCATCCAGCGCGGATTGGCGAAGCGGCCCATGATCCGCGGGTCGGCAGTAAAACGGATCAACGGGAACATCGCAAACGGCAGTTGCAGGCTCAGGATGACCTGGCTCAGCAGCAGCAGGCGGCCGATGCCCTCGTCGCCGCACAGCAGCGTGACCAGGAAGGCCGGCACCACCGCCAGCGCGCGTGTCGCCAGCCGGCGCTGCCAGGCCGGCACGCGCAAGCGGACAAAGCCTTCCATCACCACCTGGCCGGCCAGCGTGGCCGTGATCGACGAACTCTGCCCCGCCGCCAGCAGGGCCAGCGCGAACAGGACGCCGGCCAGCGCGCTGCCGGTCAAGGGTCCCATCAGGCGATACGCATCTTCCAGGTTCGCCATGTCCTGGTGGCCGCTGGCATGAAACACCGCTGCGGCGGTGACCAGGATCGCCCCGTTGACGAGCAGCGCCAGGGCCAGCGCCACCACGATGTCAACGGTGGCGAAGCCGATCGCGCTGCGCCGGCCGGCGTCGCCGGCGCCCGGGCGGCGCGTCTGCACGATCGAGGAATGCAGATACAGGTTGTGCGGCATGACGGTGGCGCCGACGATGCCGATGGCGAGATAGAGCATGCCGGGATCGGTGACCGTGCGCGCGGTCGGCACCAGGCCGGCGGCGACGGCCTGCCAGTCCGGCTGGGCCAGCACCAGGTTGATGCCGAAGCACACGAACACGATCCCCATCAAACTGACCACGAAGGCCTCGAGGTAACGCATGCCGCGCTGCTGCAGCCACAGGATGAGCAGCACGTCGAGCACCGTCAGCAGCACCCCGGCGCTCAGCGGCATCCCGAACAGCAGCTTGAGGGCGACCGCCGTGCCGATCACCTCGGCCAGGTCGCAGGCGCAGATCGCCAGTTCGCACAGCAGCCACTGGGCGATGCACGAGCGCGGCCCTGCATGGCGACGGCACAGTTGCGCCAGGTCGGCGCCCGCCACGATGCCCAGCCGCGCCGCCAGGATCTGCAGCAGCATCGCCATCGCGCTCGACAGGCCGATCACCCACAGCAGCGAATAGCCGTAGGCTGCGCCGCCGGCCAGGTCGGTGGCCCAGTTACCTGGGTCCATGTAGCCCACCGCCACCAGGTAGCCGGGGCCGATGAAGCCGAACAGGCGGCGCCACCAGGAAGTGGCGGCGGGTTCGGCGCCACCCTCCATGCTCGGCGTGAGTACCGGTGGCGTCATGCCCGCTGCTCCCTGGCCTAGGGGATCAGGCGTACGCCGTGCTCAGGTTCAGCGTGCCGTTCGCGCCTTTCGGGAAAAAGCCGCCCATGGTCACCGATTCCTTGGTGAGATAGACGATGTTCAGCACGTCGCCCGGGCTGCGGCTGAAGGCGATGCCGTTCTTGTCGAGCGGGACGATGTTCGACGCCGTGCTGTCGGTGGTATCGACGATGCCCTGGTCGACGTCCGCCGAATTGTCGAGGCTGTCGCGCGCATCGGAAATCGCGCCGGCGGCGGTGCGCAGGCTCGGCGTGCTCAAGCCTTTCGTATACAGTACCGTCCGCACCAGGCCGGCGTGATAGGCTTCCGCGGCCAGGATGCCGGCGGCCGCTTCGAGGAAGGTCTTGTTCTGGATCAGCGGCGATGCGCCCTTGTACGCCGTCACGCCGACGTCCTCGAAGATGAAGGCGCCCAGCAGGAAATTCTCGTCACTGGCATACGGATCGAAAGCCACGCCGGCACCGACCAGCCCGGCCGCCCGCGCCGCGTTCGAGAACGCACCGTTCGGATCGGACCCGCCGATGTCGATCGCCGGCTGCGCCACCGCGGCGCTGCCGAGGGCCGAGCGCAGGAAGCCGACGTGCGCGATCTCATCCTGTGCAATTTCCTTGGCGTATTGCGCAACCAGCGGATCCTTGAACGGTACCTTCTTGCCGCCGGTGACCGCGCCCTGGGTACCGGTGCCGGTCAGCATGTTGGCAGCCAGCCCGGTGCCGAACACCGCATACGAATAGAACTGCGCTTCCAGGTATTCCAGGTTCAGTGCGAAGTTGAGGATATCGGTGTCGGTCGGCTGCGCCGACTGGGCAATGGCATCGTGGACCGAGCCGCCGCAGGCGCTCAGCAGGGTGCCGCCCACCAGGCCGACGCTCAAGCCGCCGACATTCTTGAAAAACGAGCGGCGCTTTTCCAGCTTTTGCTTGCGCGACTCCAGTAAAGCCAAGGTTACATTGGTGTCCGTCATGGTATTTCTCCCGTTCAATTTGAGGTCGAAAAACATCGCCGGCACATGGCAATCTCCTATGTGCGTAAAGCTTGTACTGGATGGAGCTGCGTTCGGATTCAAATTTTTTTATCGACGATCGTTTTCAGTTGATCGATGAAGACGCGCACCTTGTACGGCAGGTTCGGCGATGCCGGGTACATGGCGTGGATATCGCTCGCCGGCGACGACCAGTCCGGCAGCAGGCGCACCAGGCACCCGGCCGCCGATGCGCAGGCCGCTGCAGCGACGGATGCGCAGGCAGATGGTCGAGGGCGAGATTGTCTGGGATGGGCAGCTGGTGGCGGCATTCAAGGGGGCGGAGCGGCGGCTGCGTTTCCGGGTACGCGAGGTGATGCGCAATGTGGAGGCGCTGCCCTTGCGCTGGAACGCCGCGCAGCCAGCGGCGCAGTTGGCGCGGACCGGCGACTGGCACGCCGCGGCGCAAGCGCTGGAAAGAAAAAAGGGTCACAAGCTTTCGCTTGCAACCCTTTGATCTTACTGCTAATTCTTGGTGCCGCTGACCGGAATCGAACTGGTGACCTTCGCATTACGAATGCGCTGCTCTACCGACTGAGCTACAGCGGCGACACACTGCTTGACGGACTGGCCGTGCAGCAGGGACCCGTATTCTAAC
>JAKOOD010000610.1 GCA_022701635.1 Burkholderiaceae bacterium
CTCGAAGCAGTCGAACTGCCTGTCGGTGGAGCCGCTGGAGACGGAACTGGGCCGCAAGCGCCAGATCAACCAGTCGTCCTGCAACAAGGATTTCTCGTGCGTGACCGGGTTCTGCCCGAGTTTCGTCACCGTCGAGGGCGGCGGGCTGAAAAAGCCGAAGCCGGCGGCGAAATCCGTCGGCGCAAGCACTTCCGATGTGAAACCGCCGCTGCTGCCGGCGCCGCGCATCCCGTCGACCGAGACGCCGTTCGGCATCCTGGTCACCGGCATCGGCGGCACCGGCGTGGTCACCGTCGGCCAGATCCTGGCGATGGCGGCCCACGTCGAAAACAAGGGCGCACTGGTGCTGGACATGAGCGGCCTGGCCCAGAAGGGCGGTCCGGTGATGTCGCACGTGCGCCTGGCTGACCGCCAGGCCGACCTGCACTCGACCCGCGTCGGCACCGGCAATGCGGACCTCGTCATCGGCTGCGACCAGATCGTCACCGCCAGCCGCGACGCGCTGTCGCGCATGGGAGAAGGGCGCACCTGGGCCGCGGTCAACGCCAGCGGCGCCACCACCGCCGCCTTCATCAAGAATCCGGACTGGCAATTCCCGGGCGAAGGCTCGCGCGGCGCCATCCTGCAGGCCTGCGGCGCGGACAACGTCGATTTCATCGACGCCGGCCAGATCGCCACCAGCCTGATGGGCGACGCCATCGCCACCAACATGTTCATGCTCGGCTACGCCTTCCAGAAGGGCCACGTGCCGCTGCAGGAAGCCTCGATCATCAAGGCGATCGAACTGAACGGCGTATCGGTCGGTTTCAATAAAGCCGCGTTCGAGTGGGGCCGCACCGCCGCGCACGACCTGGCCTCGGTCACGCGCATGACGACGCCCGCCAAGGTGATCGAATTCAAGCGCGCGCAAAGCCTGGACGACCTCGTCGACCGCCGCGTCGCGCTGCTCACCGCCTACCAGAACCTGGCCTACGCCCAGCAATACAAGGCCTTCGTCGACGGGGTGCGCACGGCCGAGGCGAAGCTCGGCAAGGGCACGCGCCTGACCGAAGCGGTGGCGCGCTACCTGCACAAGCTGATGGCCTACAAGGACGAGTACGAAGTCGCGCGCCTGTACACCGACCCGGCCTTCATGGACAAGATCAACGGCATGTTCGAAGGCGACGTGACATTGAAATTCCACCTGGCGCCGCCGCTCATGGCGAAGAAGGACAAGCAGGGTCACCTGGTGAAGCAGGAGTTCGGGCCGTGGATGATGAAGGCATTCGGCGTGCTGGCCAAGCTGAAAGGTTTGCGCGGCACCGCGCTGGATCCGTTCGGCCGCACCGAGGAGCGCCGCATGGAGCGGGCACTCATCGGCGACTACCGCCGCACCGTGGAAGCGCTGCTGCCGAAGCTGACGGCCGAGAACCTGGCGCAGGCGGTGGCGATTGCCAGTATGCCGGAAGACATCCGCGGCTTCGGGCACGTCAAGGAGCGTCACCTGGCGGCGGCCAAGCGCAAGGAAGCGGAACTGGTGGCGGCTTTCCACGCACCGAAGGCGGCACCGCGCGCAGCCTGATCCCGCCTGCGAGGGCGTAACATGAAGCGGCCGTGTTCACGCTGTCATCACAGCGCCAACACGGCCGTTGTATTTTTATGCCGCTGTTACTTTTGGTTGGATTCAAGCAAAAGCCGCGCGACTATAATCAGATGCATGAATTCGCTCCTTCCTACCCGCACTGCATTGGCCGGTCATGCGACCGCGCTTCGTCTGGCCGCCTGCGCGCTCGCGGCCGCCTCCCTGCTCGGCGCCTGCGGCGGCGGTGGGGGAGGCGGAGGCAGCTCGGTGGCGCCGGGCACCACGACCGGCACCACCCCGGGCGCTACCACGCCGGGCACGACCCGCACCCCGGATGTGATCCCGAACGATTACCAGGCCTACGCCAACCTGTGCGCCAAGCCGCGCAGCGGCGTCGATGCCATCACCGGCCAGACTTTCACGGACCGCCAGGGCACGCTGCTGGATGAAATGAAATTCCTGCGCGGCTGGGCCGACCGCAATTATCTGTGGTTCAACGAAATCCCGACCAATGTCTACATGGCGGATTTCACCAACACGCTCGATTATTTCGACAAACTGAAGACCCCGGCCACCACCGCCTCGGGCAAGCCGAAGGACCAGTTCCACTTCACCTACACGACGGCGGAATGGAATGCGCTCAGCACGGCGAGCCAGGAAACCGGCTACGGCGTGACCTGGGCCGCGAATGCGTCGAAGGCGCCGCGCACCTGGATCGTGGCCGCCGTGGAACCGAACTCGCCGGCCGCAAGCGCCGGCCTGCAGCGTGGCGATACGCTGGCGACCGTGGATGGCGTCGACTTCGTCAACACCAGCACCGAGGCCGGCATCGACACCATCAACGCCGGCCTGTATCCGACGCGCAGCGGCGAGACGCACCGCTTCGGCCTCAAGCGCGGCGGGGTCACCGTGGACGTCAGCTTGAGCGCGGCCGTGGTCACGTCGGCCTCGGTGCAGAATGCCAAGGTGATCGATACCCCGACCGGCAAGGTCGCCTACCTGACGTTCAACGATTTCAACGCGACCGCCGAAAAGCAACTGATCGACGCCTTCACGATGTTCCAGGGCCAGGGCGTGAGCGACCTGGTGATCGACATGCGCTACAACGGTGGCGGCCTGCTCGGCATTGCCGCCGAGCTCGGCTACATGGTCGCGGGACCGGTTTCGGCCAACAAGACCTTCGAGCGCCTGATCTACAACAGCAAGACCGCGCCGGACGCACCCTTCACCTTCGCCACCAAGGCCTACGGCTTCAGCGCGCCGAACGCGGTCAGCAACGGCCAGGCCCTGCCTTACCTCGGCCTGAAGCACGTGACCGTGCTGACCACGGGCGACACCTGCTCGGCCAGCGAATCGGTGATCAACGGCTTGCGCGGCATCGACGTGCAGGTCGACATCATCGGCGGCGCCACCTGCGGCAAGCCCTACGGCTTTACCCCGGTCGACAACTGCGGCACGACTTATTTCTCGATCGAGTTCCAGGGTGTGAACGCGAAGAATTTCGGCGACTACGCCGACGGCTTCGCGCCGACCTGCACCGTGGCCGACGACTTTGCACACGCCCCGGGCGATGCGGCGGAAGGCTTGCTGGCGGCGGCGCTGGCTTACCGTACCGGCAAGGCTTGCCCGACCAGCAGGGCGAGTGCGGTGCCGCTGAAGCTGGTGCGGCCGGCGGCGAAGGAAGTCAAGGTGCTGGCACCGGGGCGTTGATGCATGGATGGCCTTGCGCGGCACACACTGAAGCGTTGGCTTTTGCACGTCGCCCCCGCGCAGGCAGGGGGTCCAAGTTCTGCATGCGCCGTCGAAACGCTTGCAACTTGGGCCCCGCCTTCGCGGGGGCGACGGTTTTAAGGTGGACGATGTTCTCAAACATAGCGCTCCGCCACCGCCCACTGTTGCCAGTCTATAATTTCCGGCTCATCCCCAACCCGCCGGAGTCCTCCCGATGTTGCGTTCCGCATTCCTGCTCGCCCTGCTTGCCGCCACCCCCGTACTGCACGCCGCTCCCGACCTCGTTACCGTCTCCGAACGTTCCGGCTTCACCGCCACCGGGCGTTACGACGAAGTGGTCAAGCTGTGCAGCGCCTTCCAGCAAGCCTATCCGAAGCAGGTCAAATGCTTCCAGTTCGGCACCACCCCGGAAGGCCGGCCGATGCTGGCGCTGGCGGTCAATGCCAACGGCGTGTTCACGCCCGAGGCCGCGCGCCGCCACAAGCTGCCGGTGACGCTGATCCAGGGCGGCATCCACGCCGGCGAGATCGACGGCAAGGACGCCGGTTTCCTGGCGCTGCGTGAAATGCTGGACAACAAGGTCGAGAACAAGCTGAACCGCGGCGTGCTCGACAAGCAGGTGCTGCTGTTCGTGCCGGTGTTCAACGTCGATGGCCACGAGCGCTTCGCCAAATGGAACCGCCCGAACCAGCGCGGCCCGGTCGAGATGGGCTGGCGCACCACCGCCCAGAATTTCAATCTGAACCGCGACTACGTCAAGGCCGACGCGCCCGAGATGCAAGCCATGCTGGCCATGGTCAATGCCTGGGATCCGCTGACCTATGTCGACCTGCACGTGACCGACGGCGCCATGTTCCAGCACGACGTCTCGATCCAGGTCGAGCCGGTGTATTCGGGCGACCCGGCCTTCCGCCAGGCCGGCCTGGCGCTGCGCGCCGGCGTGATCGAGGACATCAGCAAGCAGGGCTCGTCGCCGCAGTCGTACTACATGTCGTTCAAGGAAACCGATGACCCGGCCTCGGGCTTCGTCGACAGCGTCTCCGACCCGCGCTTTTCGACCGGTTATTTCCAGCTGCGCAACCGGATGGCGATGCTGGTCGAGACCCACTCGTGGAAGGACTATCCGACCCGGGTGCGCATCACCCATAACGCCTTCGTGTCGGTGCTGCAGCAGGTGGCGCGCCATGGCCAGGCCTGGCAGCAGGCCGCGCTCGACGCCGATGCGCGCGCGACCCGTATCGCCGGCCAGCCGGTGGCGCTGACTTATAAAACCACCGACAAGACCACGATGGTCGACTTCCAGGGCTATGCCTATACGCGCACGATGTCCGACGTGTCCGGCATGCTGATGACCCGCTACGACGAAAGCAAGCCGCAGGTCTGGCACGTGCCGCTGCGCGACGAGGTGGTCGAAGACCTGCAGGTGAAAGCGCCGGGTGCCGGCTACGTGGTGCCGGCGGCGTGGGCGCAGATCGTCGCCGCCAAGCTGGTCCAGCACGGCATCAGCTACCGTACCCTGGACAAGGCGGTGGACGGCGCCGCCGTCGACACCTTCCGCGCCGACAAGGCCAGCTTTGCGCCGACCTCGTTCGAATCGCACCAGCGCCTGAAAGTCGAAGGCAGCTGGAAGCGCGAGCCGCGCATGCTGGGCAAGGGTGCGCTGTTCGTGCCGATCGCCCAGCCAAAGGCGCGCCTGGTGATAGCGCTGTTCGAGCCGCAGGCGCCGGATTCGCTGCTGGCCTGGGGCGAGTTCAACAACGCTTTCGAGCGCAAGGAATACATGGAAGAGTACGTGGCCGAAGACGTCGCGCGCGCGCAGATGGCAAAGGATCCGGCGCTGGCCGCCGCGTTCCGCAAGAAGGTCGAGACCGACGCCGCGTTCGCCAAGGACCCGCACGCCCGCCTCGAATTCTTCGCGCGCCGCCATCCGTCCTGGGACGAGCGCCTGAACCTGTACCCGGTAATGCGCACCGACAGCGTGCTGTGATGCGCGTGCTGTAAAGCGCTCACCCCTGATGCATGTCCACGCGCGCACCCGAGGTGGCGCGCTAGACTGGGGCGATTGCCTTCATGGTATTCGCCCATGCATCGCCTCCTTCATCGGCCCCATCGGCCTCATTGGCCTCATTGGCTTGCGCATTGGTCCGTCCGGCGGCGCGATGTTCGCCAGGCTTGGGCTGCGGTTCTGGTGCTGACGTTTCCCTTGCTGAGCCTGGTCACAGGCTTCGGCATCGGCCTGGCCGGTTTCCTGTTCCTGTTCACCGCCTGCCTGTGGTGGCGCGGCTGCCTCGCGGCCCTGCGCGCGCACTGGCCGCAGACGCGCTGGGTGCTGCTGGCCTTCCTGCTGCACCTGGCCTGTGTGCTATGGCTCGCGCTGGGACGCACGCACGGCGCCAACGCGGTCGATGGCCCGCTGCGCATGTGCAGCGCCTGCGCCGCCATGCTGGTGGTACAGGCCGGCCGGCCATCCTTGCGTGCGCTGTGGCTGGGCGTGGCCGGCGGAGCGCTGCTGGGTGCCGGCTTGGTCGGCTGGCAGCGCCTGGCGCTGGGCATGGAACGGCCGGGTGGTCTGCTCAATCCGATCACCTTCGGCGATCTCGCGCTGTGTTTGTCCCTGCTGGCGCTGGCCGGCGCGGCGGCGGTCCGCCACGCTGCGCTGCGCGCGATCGCGGCGCTCGGCGTCGTGGCCGGGCTGGCAGCCTCGCTGCTGACCGGCAGCCGCGGCGGCTGGCTGGCATTGCCGGCCGCCTTCGTGTTGCTGGCGGCGGCCAGGCGGCAGGCATTGCTGCCGCGCCGCCTGGTACTCGGCGTGCCCGTGCTGGCCTGCACGCTGGCGCTCGCCGCCTATGCCGTGCCGCAGACCGGGGTGCATGCGCGCGTCGCGGTCGGCGTCGAGGACGTCCAGCGCTACCTGGCCGGTAGCCCGGTCGCCACCTCGATCGGCGTGCGCCTCGACCTATGGAAGGCGGGGCTGCGCCTGGCCGTGGAACACCCGTGGCGCGGCCTCGACACGCCGGCCTATAAACGGCGGATGCACGCATGGGTCGCGGCGGGCGAACTCAGCCCGGCCGTGTTCGCGCCGCCGGAGCCGCCGCACATGCACAACGACGCCTTGCAGGCCCTGGTCACGCGCGGCATTCCCGGCCTGTTGGCCTGGGCCGGCATCCTTCTGCTGCCTTTCCTGTTTTTTCGGACGCAGCTGGCACGCGTACCGGCAGCGTCACCGCGCGCGCAACCGACCCAGCGCCAGTCTGCGGCGCTGGCCGGCATGCTGGTGGTGCTGGCCTATGCCGCCTTCGGCCTGAGCGAAGTCATATTCTGGTCGATGAAGGGCAGCCTGTTCTATGCCTTGATGGTGTTCCTGCTGATGGGCTGGTGCCTGGTGGACGACGAAGCCGGGGCCAGTGCGCATAGCAGGCTGACCGGCGGTGTGACCGGCGACGCAACTGCCGACACGGCTCCCGGCATGGTGCAGGCCGGTCAAGCGCGCCCGGGACCGGGGTCGGCCGGGCCCTGAGACGGACTGGTGCTACCTTGCGCTGGACCGGTCGCAGCGCGCGGCGGATCGGCTGTGCCCTGATATGGACCGTCAGGGCGCGTTGGCAGCCGGGCCAGCGTTTCCGGGAACGGTCCCAGCCGCCCATGGAGGCCGTCGCCGATCGCGCGCAGCAGGATAGCGAGCGCGCCGCGCCGCAGGCGGCCGCCGCTGGCGCCCCACAGCGCCAGCCCGAACAGCAGCGTGACCACGGTCGGCACAACGGGCAGCGTGGCATACGCGCGCGCCACGGCGATGCGGTTGCGGATAGTGAAGTAATGCTTGGGGCCGAAGGGCCCCGCGCGCAGGCGGGCGCGGCGTGTCCGCAAATGGTCGACCACGCTGGCGGGCACCAGCCACACGGATCGTCCAGCGCGTCCCAGGCGCAGCGCATATTCGGTGTCGTCGTAGCCGAGAAAAAAGCCGCGCTCGGGCATGCCGACCTCGGCGATGGCATCCGCCGCGACCAGGAAGCCGACAAAGGACGCGGTATCGACGCGGCAGGGCGGCCCGTCGTAGGCGGCACGCGGCAGCGGCAGTTCGATGGCGCTCGGCAGGTGATAGCGGCGCCGGTGGCGCAGGGCGATGTCGCCGAATTCGCGCACCGTGCCGCACACGGCGCCGATGCGGGCATCGGTGCCGGCCGCCACGTCGAGCAATTGCGCCAGCGCATCCGGGCGCGCCATCGCATCGTCGTCCAGCAGCCAGATCCAGTCGTGGCCGGCCGCGAAGGCGTGCGTCATGCCGAGCGCAAAGCCGCCGGCGCCGCCGCGGTTGGTGTCGGAACGCAGCAGTGTCACCTGATGCCGGCGCGCCGCCTCGGTTGTGCTGGTTGCGCTGGTTGCACCTGTCGTGCCTGCTGCACCTGCTGTGTCGGCTGTACCAGCGCTGGAGGCGCCATTGCCGGCTGCGCAATTACCTCCTGCGCCATTACCGGAAGGGGCATTGCCGGCCGCACCATTACCGGCCGAGCCATTACCGGCCACGCCATTGCCGGCCGAGCCATTACTGGCCACGCCATTGCCGGCCGAGCCATTACCGGCCATGCCATTGCCGGCCGCGCCGATCGTGGCCGGCATGCAGGGCGGCTCGCTGCCATTGTCGACGACATAGATGGCATCCAGCGGCCGGGTCTGGGCACGCAGCGCGGCCAGCGCCTGCAGCAGCAACTGCGGACGGTTGTGGGTGACGAGGACGGCGGCGACGCGCATGCTGGGTCCGTTTCAATGGCGTTCAGCCGCGCGCCACTTCCCGTACCATGCGGGCCGCCAGCCGGCGCACCGGGTGATGCGGCCGGTTCGGGTCGAACAGCAGCCCATGCAGCGCGCGGCTATGCGCGAAGGCGCGGCGCGCCAGCGCTTTCTGGCGCCGGCGCGCCGCGATCAGTGCATGCAGCGGGGCCGGATCGGCCACCCCGGCCAGCGTCGGATTGGCCAGCGCCAGCCAGTCCAGGTGCATCAGGTTGTTGAGGCGCTGGAACGGCGAGTTGCCGACCCAGCCGTATTTGTCGAAACGCAAGCCGATCTGCCACGGGTCGAGCAGCATCGCGTCCTGCGCCAGGAAGCGCCGGTAATCCACCAGCACGGTGTCGGACACGTCGTTCAGGAAACTTGGTACGGTATAGCCGCGCCCATGCGCGAAATGCAGGCACAGGTATTGTTCGACTGCAAAGCGCGCACGGAACTGGCGCTCGAACACGGTGGA
>JAKOOD010000620.1 GCA_022701635.1 Burkholderiaceae bacterium
GGCTTCGATGTCGCCGGCCAGCAGCACGCTGCGCCGCCCGCTGCCCTCGCCACGGCTGATGCGCAGCACGCAGCTGCGCGCATTCGCCTTCAGCGCGGTGTCGGCGTAGCTGGCCGGCGCCGGATGCAGCATCTCGAAACGGACGCCGTCCCATTCCCAATGCTGGCCGGCCGCGCACTGCAGGTAGCGCGGCGCGGCCCGTGCGAGCGGATGCCCGGCAGCGAGCGAAGACGCCAGCCAGCCGACCTTCAGCTCGGCCAGCAGCGCCGCCGCGCCGCCGGTGTGGTCGACGTCGCCGTGGCTGATCACCATGCCGTCGAGCGCGCCGATGCCGCGCATGCGCAGGTAAGGCAGGAGCACGCGGCTGCCGGCATCGGCGCCCGGCGCGTAACCGGGACCGGTGTCGTACAGCAGGCGGTGGCCGGCGGTCTCGACCAGCAGCGCCATCCCCTGCCCGACATCGAACGCAGTCACGCGCAAGCCACCGTCCGGGGGATGGTCGGGCGCCTGCAGCAGCAGCGGCAACCAGGCCACGGCGCCGGCCCAGCGCTGCGGCCAGCCGCGCGGCATCAGCATCCACAAGGTGCCGCCCAGCGCCAGCAGGAATATCCACGACTGCGCCCAGCCCTGCGGCGCCGGCGCCCGCCACACCGCGGCCGGCAGCGCGGCGAGGTGGCTGAGCAGCCAGGCCAGCGCCGCCACCGCCGCATGCGCCGGCACCAGCAGCCAGCCGCACAGCGGCTCGGGCAGCAGGCTGCCGGCCAGCGCCAGCGGCGTGACGACGAAACTCACCAGCGGGATCGCCACCGCATTCGCCAGCGGGCTGACCAGCGAGACCTGGCCGAACAGCAGCATCGTCAGCGGCACCAGTCCGAGCGTGACCGCCCACTGGGTGCGCCCGGCCAGCAGCAGCGTGCCGCGCATGCCGTATGGTGGCGGCCCGAGCCGGCCATGGCCGGCGAACAGGATCATCGCCACCGCGCCGAACGACAGCCAGAAACCGGGCCACAGCACCGCCCACGGGTCGAGCACCACCACCACCCCGAGCGCCGCGCACAGCACGTGCGTGACCGCGCTCAGGCGCCCGCTCCACAGCGCCAGCGCCACCACCGCCAGCATATACAGCGTACGCTGGGCCGGCACGCCGAAACCGGCCAGCAGCACGTACAGCAGGGCGGCGACGGCGCCGGCCAGTGCCGCCACCTTTTGCGCCGGCAGCAGCAGGGGCAGCTGGGCACCGGTAAAGAACGAGCGCCGCCACAGCGTCGATGCGCCCAGCGCCACTAGCCCGGCGATCATGGTGATGTGCAGGCCGGAGATCGAGATCAGGTGGCCGATGCCGGTGCGGTTGAACACCTGCCAGTCGGACTGCTCGATGCCGCGCTGGTCGCCGATCACCAGCGCCACGATCACGCCGGCATACTCCCTGCCCGCCAGCGCATGCAGGATGCGCTCGCGCAGGAAGGCGCGGCTGCGCTCGACCGCGGTGCCGATGCCGGGCACCACCTCGTCGAGGCGGCGGTTGTCGCTACCGGCCGCACGCACGTAGCCGGTGGCGCGCACGCCCTGCTCCAGCAGCCAGGCTTCGTAATCGAAGCCGCCCGGGTTGGCGTTGCCGTGCGGACGCTGCAGGCGCACCGTGAGCTGCCAGCGCTGCCCGGGCTGCACCTCGGCGAGCGCGCCGGCGGCCTGGCCCCTGTCGGCGTACCAGGACAGGGCGACCCGCGGCGGTACGGCTGCCTGCGGCGTCAGCGTGCGTTCGACCTCCAGGTTAAAGCGGACACCCTGCTCGAAGCGCGCCGGCAGGCTGTCGACGATGCCGACGACCTGCAGGTCGCGGCCTTCGTCGGCCGTGGACAGGGCCGGCGCCAGTGCGAGCTGGGCCAGCCATGCGGCCCAGGCGACGCCGAGCATGATGCCGGCGCCGGCGCAGGCTGCGATGCCGGTGGCAGGCCGGGTGGCGCGCCGTGCCGCAAGCAGCAGCATCAGCGCGGCGCCAACGCAGCACGGTTGGAGCCCGGACAGCGGCAGCGTGGCGACGTTCTGCAGCACCAGGACGCCGGCGACGAAGCCGAGGGTCAGGCAGCGCATGCGAGACCAGGGGAAGGCGTTGCCTGCATCAGGTTGCGGTCCTGGCGGCCGCTTCAGGCCAGTGGCGGCGGTTCGCCAGGCGGCAGGCCGGCGCCTGGCAGCGGCACTGCTTGCGTCATGGCGGGCGCCTCGACCTGGCGCATCAGTTGCCAGAGGCTGCGGCGCTGGATGACGTCCGGGCCGTCCGCCTTGCCGAATACGCCGGGCGGTACCTGAAAGGTCGCCACCGGCAGCATGCTGCCGCGTGCGAACCAGCGCGTGCCGTCCAGCGCGTGCACTTCCTCGCAACGCCACCAGCCACTCGCCGGGCAGGCTTCGCCGGTACGCACGTAGGTCCCGACCGCTGCGCGCGGCTCGGCGCCAATCGGTTCGAAGCCGACCGACGGCGGGCTGGCCTGCGCCAGCGACACGACCGAGGTCACGCGCGGCCGCATACGCTTGTCGACCAGCGTCCAGGCGGTCAGGCGCGGACTTTCCATGCTCGGCTGGACGCGCCGCACCTTTTGCCACAGCGTCTGCCTGGGGAGCAGCAGCGCCTGCGGCATACGCTCGCCCTTGCGAATGTATTGCACCTGGCCGCCGTGCACGTCGAGGCCGGGGCCACCCTCGCGGCATTGCCACCAGCCGGACTGCGGGCAAATGTCGCCGGCGATGGCCGCGGCGCCCAGCTTCGGCCCCGGCGGTTCGGCGGGCGGGTTCGACGCCGGCGGACCGTTCGGGCGCAGGCGGATGCTGGACGAAATCGCCTCCCATAGCGCCAGCACGGCATCTTCATGCAAGCTCGAATCGACCGGCTTGCCGCCCGGTTCCGGGCTGATCCCGGCATGCAGTTCCAGCGACAGGAAAGGCTGCAAGGGATCGTCTTTCACACCTTCCGTTTCCCACACAAAACCAAAGGTGGTTGCAAAATTAAACTCGCGAACACGCTCCAGCGACTCTTCGCCAGGAAAATCGTTGATGTCGCGCTTGCCCGTGCGAAGTTTCGTCACGCGCAACATCTCGTCGGCACCGGCGTCGGCATCCATGTCTGCCAGGCGCGTCAGCAGGCTGCGGGCACTGCGCCCGCCGGGCAGGCTTGCGAACGCCATGCCGATATCCGGGTGGCCGGGCAAGCCGAGGTGCATCACGACATGCTCCGTGTTGTGAGGCGGAAGCGGCTCGGCGAACAAGGCGCGCCCGATACAGAAGCCTGCCACGGCTGGCACCTCGTCGTTGCCTCGCAGTTGCAGCCTTGCCAGCAGGGCCTCTGCAAGCTTAACGTCCGCCGCGTCCGCCACCTTCCTCGACAGTGTAAAGCTGAGCCCCGCGGTGTGGGCATGCGCTTCGAACGAGACGAACTCGTCATCGACGCGGCGGTCGCCCTCCATCCAGTAGCCGCGGTTGAGGCCGTAAACGAAATGCCGTCCCGACATACCGCCGACCCGCAGATCGGATGCTTCCACCATCCCGCCCGTGCCGTCGGTAGCGCCCCCACGCGACCGGATCTCGGCTTCGCGTGCCGCCAGCCGTGTGCTGAACGAGGTCTCGCTCTCCTCGACCGTGTCGACCGCAAAGCCATCCATCATCTGGTGTGACAGGCTGACTTCGGCATTCGCCGGTACATCGACGAGGAAGCGCCCGACGCATACCGTTTTTACCTTTTCCGTCATTTTCGCCACCTCGGATCTGTCCCGCATACTCCGGACCTGACTGGCTGCCCAGCTTCCCGCACAGCCGAGGGCCGCCAGCAAAACGATGACTTCGCGCCATCCGCGTTTACTCATTCGCATCATGGCAAACTTCTATGGCAGTCCGATGATCGAATGGCGAGCCAACGACGCTGCGAAGCGCGCGATGAACGTCGGTCCATGTGTGCTCATTGCGTTCATGCCAGCGTCTGTACCATTTTGACGATGAGGTGATGGGTCAGCAGCAGAACAGCGTCCTGGTTGAACGCTTCCTGGTGATCGAACCCGCGGATGTCGAACATCTGCCGCACCATCCCTTTCGGTCCGGCACCGGACTGTTGCGGGACCGTCCCATCGCCAGCCACATCCTGTCGCGCCGGGACGAAATGCAGGTCCGTGCGCCCCTCGACACGCACGCGCCGTCCACCGGACGGTGCATAACCGGTGCCGGCCGCGGCGCGCAGGTTCGCCTCGGTAAAGACGGCGCCACTGCCGGGATCGCGCGCCACCCAGCGCACCGCTCCGAAAGACATTTCCGCCGGATCGGTGCCATAAAAGACATACGTATTTGGATGATAGTAGGTACCGAGCTGATCCCGGTGAAACCGCTCGGCGACGTCGATCGCGGCCCGGATCTCGCCCTTGACCTTACGGAGATCGCCACGCGACTTGTTGGCGGGATCGGCCAGTTGCGGATCGACCAGCCGGTACCATGAATCCATATCGCGGTACAGGTCGTAAGGATTTCCAGCGGGCAGATGCGCGACATCACGTCCCGTATCCTTGTTATTGACCCGGTTGACCATGTACAGGTGCAGCCACGGCCCCGGATACAGATGATTCGGCAGCAGCTGCAACGCCCCGGGAGAATGTGCCATCACCGCCATCGTCGATTCGGGCCGCTCGCCCAAAATTTCCGACACTGCCTCGGCCGTCTTGTTCTGGACCTTGCCATGACTGGGACTCCACTTTTCGGTGCCGCAGGCGATCCTGCGGTAACACACAGGCGCGCCCAGGGCAGGCATGACGCCGTGAATCACGCCGAGGATACGGTCGGGAATCTGCCTGGCGCAGGCACGTGCGACCAGTCCGCCCATCGAATGTGTGACCAGGATGACTTGCCGGCAATCGCACTTGCGCTGCTGCCAGAACGCGATGGTCTGCTCGATACGTTCCCGCAAGGCCTTGGCCGAGTCTTCGCACGATTTGAGCCAGTTGTAGCCGCAGGCGTACACCGGATAATAATAGTCCGCATGCTTTTCCAGCTCTTTCTCGGTGATCTTCTCGATCGACCGGACGCCCCATCTGGCCGGGTCGCAGTCGATCACGTCGCGCCAGTGGCGGCGCAGCACGCGCACCCGGTCCAGCGGGTCCATCTCGAAGGTATGGTTCAAACCGATATACAAGCCATACAGCAGCTTGCCATAGGAGTCCGCGTGGACTTCGCCCCATCCGCGCTCGCGTACCTCATCCTTCGTCGTACCGTAGTGCGAAGCATCGTCCGGCAGGTTGATGGCGCCGCGGTTGTCCACTTCCAGGATGTCGCCATCCAGGATCAGTTGGCGGGTACGTGGGTTACGGCTCTTCCAAAGCCGTGCCGCGGTGACACCTTCGACAAGTCCATTCGGGGCACGCCATGCTTCTTCGCCGGGCTTCAGCAAGTGCTCTGCCTGTCTGGCGGCCCTCGGTCCGGCTTGCAAATTACTGCCCATGATCCCGGGCACCACGATCACCGGCACCACCTTCCTGGACGGCATGGTGAAGCGTCCGCGCGTATGCAAGGCGGTCGGCGTCAACACCGTATGCCCCACCCAGCTGCCATCGGGCTGCGGGACGAGGTTCGGCAAGGGGCGGGTCGGGTCGGCCATGGGGCGCTCCGTTATATTTATGGGTGGGACGGATCTATCGGGGAGGAAGGTGATGGCGACGTCGCCGATCATGTCGCCGATCAGCAGCGAGGTCTTGCCGGCCTCGTCGGTACGGCCGGTGACCGTGCGCCCGTCTTCCAGCTTCGCCAGGTAGCGCTGGTTTGGTACCGGCTTGCCGGTCTGCTGGTGGTGCAGCACCACGTATTCGTCGGTCTGCAGGCGCGCGCTCGGCAGCTTGAACCCTTGTGGCGTGGCGCCGCCCGGCCCCAGGTGCACGAAATCGGCGCCTTTCATGACTTGCGCGCCGCTGGTCTGGTGCGTGATCGAACCTTCGGCCCAGTCGGTCTGGGCGCCGGGTGCCACCACCCTGACGAAGGGCGCATCGAGTTCGATGCCCTCGGCGGCGATCAGGCTGATGCGGCCCGAGGACTTGATCTCGATGTGGCCCTGGTCGGTCTGCACCACGATGTTGCCGCGGCCGGCCACCAGCTTCAGCCCCAGCGCGTGGGCGAACATGGCGATGCTGCGGGCGGCGCGCAGGAACAGGTTGCGCCCGGCCGCGACTTCGGTATCGCCGGCGCTGACCACGTCGATCTTGCTGGACGCGCCCAGCGCCAGGTTGTCCTGGCTGGCGACGATGATGCCGGCCGGCGCGGTCGCGGCGACGATCGCTTCGCCGCCGCCCGTGCCGCTGCCGTTGCCCGAGTCGGCGACGTTGCTGCCGTCGTGCCAGCGCTTCAGCTTGTCGACCAGCGCGGCCAGGCGCTCGCCGGCCGGCTCGTCGCCGGTGTGGACGGCGGCCAGCTTGCCGACCTCGTCGAGGATGCCCTGCATGACGTCGGCCAGCCCGACCAGGCCGGCGCGCGCCAGCTGGGCGCCGTCCGCGTCCGGGCTGGCTTCGGCGCTGAGCAGCACGCCCTGGCCGCCGCGCACGGCAACCGCCTTGTCGCTGCGCAGTTCGGCGCCCTCGCCGCGTGGACTGCCTGCGCCGCCGGCCTTGGGCCGGGTCAGCCAGCCGAGGTTCAGTTCGGACGCGCCATGGTCGCTGGCGAGCTGGGCGCTGATCTCGCCCTGGCTGTCGTCGAAGCGCAGCTGGTTGCCGCGCCGGCCCTGGATTTCGCGGGTGCGGGTGCCGGACAGGTAGCGGTTGCCGGGCAGGTCGCCGACGGCGCTGAAGCTGGGCGGCGCGGCGCGCTGGTTGTACAGCTGGGCCAGCACGATGGGCCGGTCGGGGTCGCCGCCGAGGAAGGCGACCAGCACTTCGGTGCCGACACGCGGCAGGCCCAGGAAGCCGGACTGGTGCCGGCTGCCGGCGCCGCCCCCGTTGCCTGGACCGCCGTTGCCGGCCCAGTTCGAGGCGACCCGTACCCAGGCCGAATCGGCCGGCGAATCCGAGGCGCCGGCGCCGTGCGGATGCGCGTGGTCGGCGGCGCGCATGCCGGGAAAGCGGATCTTGACCCGGCCCAGCGCGTCGCAGTGGACTTCTTCGCTTGTCGGGCCGACCACGATCGCGCTTTGCAGTTGCGGATGCGGCAGGTCGATGCGCGGGTCGAAGGCCGGCACGATCGGGATGCCGCGCCGTACCGCCGAGAAGCGCACGCGCACCCGCGACGCACCGTCGCCGGCGCGCGGCGCCGCCAGCGGCGGCCAGGCAGGGTCGCGCAGCAGGCGGCTGGCGCGGGCGTCGAGTTCGCGCGGCAGGTTGTTGTCGGCGCTGACGTGCAGTTCGGTGATCACGAAGTCGCGCTCGGATGCCGGGTGGGTGTCGATTTCCGGATGGCCCGCCAGCGAAAAATACTGGCCGGCGCAGAAGTCGCGCACGCTACCCTCGCCTTCGAAGCATTTGGACGCGAACGCGTGGCGGTTCATGCGCACCTGGCCGAGGCGCCAGCCGTCCTCGACGTCGTTGCCGGCGTGCGGGATGTCGACCAGGTAGTCGTCCAGGGTGGCAGCGAGGCGGTTGCCGCCCGGGCCCTGGTCGGCGTTGCCGCGGCTGCTGGCGGTCATGAACTGGGGCGCGCCCGGGTTCTTGTAATCCCAGCTGTGGCGGGTGGTGACGCCCGGCTGCAGGCGCCGCGCGGCGGTCCAGGAGGTAATGGTGTCGCGGCCGTCGGCGGCGGCGTCGCGGTGGTAGCGCACCGTGCCGGCGGGATTCCGGGCCAGGCTGTTGGCATCGTTGAACAGCACCAGCGTGTGCGCCGGGGTGCGGTCGTGCAGCGGGTCGACCGCGGTGGTGCGGCTGCGGCCCGGCCGGAACAGCCAGCCGATGCCGCGCCGTTTGAGCAGGCGGCGCACGAAGGCGGCATCGGATTCGTTGTACTGCATGGTCTGCTCGCGCGGCGGAAAGGAGCGCATGTCGAACAGCGGGTCCAGCTCGACCTCGAAGGCGCTGGCCAGTACCGTGTTCGCGTGGCGCCACTCGTCGCACAGCACCTGCACGATCTCGAGCTCGTTGTGATAGCGGAAGATGCGGCTGCCGCTGCGCTTTTCCATGACGGCGAACACGTCGCGCAGCACCAGTTCGTAGGCGGCCAGGCCGCCGTCGGCGTCGCCGGCGCGCGCCTCGGTGACGATGCCGCACACGCTGCGCAGCTGCCCGCGGTCGGTGACGAACTGCAGTTCCGCCGGCAGCGCGATGAACTCCTTCAGCGGCAGCGCCGGGCTGCCGGCCAGGCAGGCGATGCGGTACTCGATGCCGCCGCAGACCGCTTCGCTGCCGACCACGCGCTGCGGCAACAGGACGTCATCGAAGGCGCTGGCGCCCTGCTGCCCGCCATGCGCCAGGCGCAGGCGCAAGGCGCGGTGGGCGGTGCTCATGGATTTTTCGTGCTGCAGGATCCGCAGGAACTCGCTGGCGCTTTCCACAATCGCTCCGATGACGATGCCGCAATGCGGCAGATGTGGTCATTTTTCCATGCTTCCCGGACACGGAGATTATGATTCCGCAGACGCGCGGAGGCGATGCCAGCGCATCTGCAGGGTGGCGTGCGGCGCACCGTGGAGGTGTATGGCGCGGACGATGGCAAGGTCGTGGAACTCGGCGCAGCGGAGGCGGTCTGAACGCAGTTTATGCAGCGGCGGTATGCGTTTTGATTACGCGACGCCGATGGGACAGTAGGGTGGGCTGCCCCAGCCCACGGGGACGTTCGATCAATGCCGGATTCCGCACGGGCACGGCGTGCCCACCCTACATGATCGCGGCGAGTCTCGGTATGGCAGCCAATGCGCTGCGGTAGGTCGAAGCCTGCACCTTATCGGCCGCAATCCCGCGCAACTCCGCCAGCATGCGCCCGATCGCCGGCAGCTGTTCCGGACTGTTGCGCGCCGGATGGACCCAGGCGGGCGCGATGTCCGGCGCATCGGTCTCGAGCACGATGGCGTCCAGCGGCAGTTGCAGCGCCAGCCGGCGGATCTGCAGCGCGCGCGTAAACGTCATGGCGCCGCCGAAGCCGAGATGGAAGCCGAGGTCGATGAAATTCTGCGCCTGCTGGAAACTGCCGTTGAAGGCATGCGCGATGCCGCCGTTGGGGCGGAGCTGGCGTAAATGTTTCAATACCTGGTCCTGCGAGCGGCGCACGTGGGTCAGCACCGGCAGGCCGACATCGCGCGCGATGCGCAGCTGTTCGCGCAGAAAGCGTTCCTGCTTCTCGCGCATCGCCGGCTCGCACAGCATCGGGATGAAGAAATCGAGGCCGATCTCGCCGATGGCCACGAAGCGCGGGTCGCCGAGCGACGCTTCGGCATGCCGCCGCAACGCAACCAGGTCGTCGTCGGTGGCCCGGGGCACGCAGATCGGATGGATGCCGAGCGCATAGCTAACGTTGGGCGCGCCGTCGGCCAGGCGTTTCACGACGTCGAAGTTGCCGCGCTCGACCGCCGGGATCACGATCATGCCCACGCCCTGCGCACCGGCACGGCCGGCCACGGCCAGCGATGCGTCGCCGAACTCGTGGGCATCGAGGTGGCAGTGGGTATCGATCCAGAGCGGCGCCGTCATGGCAATCAGCGCTCCGGATGCAGGCCGTGCTCGGCCAGGCGCAGCACGCGGTCGCAGCGGCGTGCCAGTTCCGGGTCGTGGGTAACGATGACGAAGGAGGTGCCGAGGGTCTTGGACAGTTCCAGCATCAGGTCGAAGATGCCCTGCGCGGTCTGGCTGTCGAGGTTACCGGTCGGCTCGTCAGCCAGCACGCATGCAGGCTGGGTGACGAGCGCGCGCGCCAGGGCCACGCGCTGGCGCTCGCCGCCGGACAGTTCGCCCGGGCGGTGGATCGCGCGTTTGGTCAGCCCGACGCGCGCCAGCATGGCTTCGGCCTGGGCGAGCGCATCGGCGCGTTTCATGCGCCGGATCAGCAGCGGCATGGCGACGTTGTCGAGCGCAGAGAATTCCGGCAGCAGGTGGTGGAACTGGTAGACGAAGCCGAGCGAGGCATTGCGCAACTCGCCGCGGCGCGCTTCGGACAGCGTCGCGAAATCCTCGCCCTGCAGCGTCACCGCACCGGTGCTCGGCGTATCGAGGCCGCCGAGGATGTGCAGCAGGGTCGACTTGCCGGAACCGGAGGCGCCGACGATCGCCACGCGCTCGCCGCGACCGATCGCGAAGTCGACGTTGCCGAGCACCTGGACCGAATAGTCGCCCTGGGTGAAGGTCTTGCCGACGCCGCGGCAGGCCAGCACCGCTACTGCGCCGGGCGTACTATGATTGTTGTTCGATGTGTGGTTCATGTCATTCATAACGCAGGGCCTCAGCCGGTTTGACGCGCGACGCCGAGAAGCTCGGATAGATCGTCGCCACGAATGCCAGCAGCACCGAGACGCCGCCGATCTTGAAAACGTCCGGCCAGCGCATGTCCGAAGGGATCTCGCTGATCAGATAGATGTCCTTGGACAGGAACTGGATGCCGAACAGGTGCTCGATGAAGGGCACGATGACGTCGATGTTGAGCGCCACCAGCACGCCCAGGCCGACGCCGGCCAGCGTGCCCATGATGCCGACCAGGGCGCCCTGGATCATGAAGATCTTCATGATCGACTGCGGCGATGCGCCGAGGGTGCGCAGGATCGCGATGTCGGGCTGCTTGTCGGTGACGGTCATGACCAGCGTCGAAACCAGGTTGAAGGCGGCCACCGCGATGATCAGCGTCAGGATGATGAACATCATGCGCTTTTCGGTCTGCACCGCGGCGAACCAGTTGGCGTTGAGCTTGGACCAGTCGCGCATGGTCAGGTTGCCCGACATCTGCCCCTTGAGCTGGGCCGCCACCTGCGGCGCCTGGTGCATGTCGGCCAGGCGCAGGCGCAGGCCGTTGGGGGCGTCGAGGCGTTCCATCCGCTCGGCATCCTGGAGGTGGATGAAGGCCATGCTCGAATCGAATTCGTAGTGGCCGGCCTCGAAGATGCCGACCACGGTGAACAGGCGCGAGCGCGGCACGATGCCGGCCGGCGTCATCTGGCCCTGGGCCAGCATCATGTTGACCTTGTCGCCGACGCCGACGCCGAGCGCGCGCGCCAGCGCGTAGCCGAGCACGATGTTGAACTGCCCCGGACGCAAGTCCTGCAGGCTGCCCTGGCGCACCTGTTTCGCCACGTCGGACACCTTGGGCTCCTCGTCGGGCAGGATGCCGCGGATGCTCGACGGTTTCATGGCGTCGTCCTTGACCAGCAGGCCCTGGGTCTCGACGAAGGGCGCGGCGCCGCGCACGGCAGGGTTGCGGAAGGCTTCCGCCTCGGCCTTGCGCCAGTCCGGCATGCTGCCGCTCGCATCGAAGACTTCGATATGGGCGAGCACCGACAGCATGCGGTCCGTGACTTGTTTCTGGAAGCCGTTCATGACCGACAGCACCACGATCAGCGCCGCCACCCCGAGCGCGATACCGGACACCGAAATCAGGGAAATGAAGGAGATGAAGCTGTTGCGGTTGCTGCGCTTGCCGGCGCGCGTGTAGCGCAGGCCGACCAGCCATTCATAGGGCAATTTGTGGATGATGCTCATGTGCTCCGGTCTAAAACCATCTGGTGTCGCAGTGTGCCACACAAAACTCATCCATGTGGGGTCTTGTCACAATTGGAATAACAATTTCCTAACGGAGTGGCCAGGAATGGAAGGCCACCGTCGCGACGGAACGTCGCGCGCGCCCGCCTATCGTACGAAAAGGCCGGCCCCCGACGGCGCATTCGTTTCAGCGGAATCACCGTGGCATGCAGCGTGTTCGATGCAAGAGCCCCCTGGTCGAGAACCAGCCCTACACCCGGGCCGCGCATTTCTGGTGGACATGGCCTACAATATGCGGATGGCCCACATT
>JAKOOD010000096.1 GCA_022701635.1 Burkholderiaceae bacterium
GTGGAAGCCGACGACACCGGCAACCGCTTCAACGACGGCCACGTCGACGCCGCCGGCGCGCTCTGGTTCGGCTCGATGCACGACGCCGAGGAAGAATCGACCGGCGCCTTGTACCGCTTCGACGGCCAGCACATCGCGCGCATGGACGACGGCTACGTGATCACCAACGGTCCGGCGCTCAGCCCGGACGGCGCCACGCTGTACCACACCGACACGCTGCAGAAGCGCGTGTACGCCTTCGACCGTGCCCGGGACGGCAGCCTGTCCAACAAGCGCGTGTTCGTCGAAATTTTGGACGGCGGCTATCCGGACGGGATGGCGGTCGACGCCGCCGGCCACCTGTGGGTCGCGACCTTCGGCGGCTGGCGCATCGACCGTTTCGACGCCGCCGGCACCAAGGTCGGCGAAGTCCGCTTCCCGTGCGCCAACGTCACCAAGCTCGCCTTCGGCGGCGACGACCTGCGCACCGTGTACGCCACGACGGCGCGCAAGGGCCTCTCCGACCAGGAGCTGGCCGAGCAAGCGCAGGCCGGCGGCCTGTTCACGTTCCGTGCGGAGACGCCGGGACTGCCGCAGCATGCGTTGAAACTGCAGTTGCGCAACGAGGAATGAAAGCATGAGTCAAGAAAAGAATACCCCGCGCCGGTTCCGTTCCCAGGACTGGTTCGACAATCCCGAACGCATCGACATGACCGCGCTCTACCTGGAGCGCTTCATGAACTACGGGATCACGCCCGACGAGCTGCGCTCGGGCAAGCCGATCATCGGCATCGCCCAGAGCGGCAGCGACATCGCGCCCTGCAACCGGATCCACCTGGACCTGGCCAAGCGCGTGCGCGACGGCATCCGCGACGCCGGCGGCATCCCGATGGAATTCCCGCTGCACCCGATCTTCGAGAACTGCCGCCGCCCGACCGCGGCGCTGGACCGCAACCTGGCCTATCTCGGCCTGGTCGAGATCCTGCACGGCTATCCGATCGACGCCGTGGTGCTGACCACCGGTTGCGACAAGACCACCCCGGCCCAGCTGATGGCGGCGGCGACGGTCGATATCCCGGCCATCGTGCTGTCCGGCGGGCCGATGCTGGACGGCTGGTTCGAGGGCGAACTGGTGGGCTCCGGCACCGCCATCTGGAAAGGCCGCCAGCGCCTGGCCGCGGGCGAGATCGACGACAAGAAATTCATCGACATCGCCACCGCGTCGGCACCGTCGCCCGGCCACTGCAACACCATGGGCACGGCGTCCACCATGAACGCGGTCGCCGAAGCGCTCGGCATGTCGCTGACCGGCTGCTCGGCGATCCCGGCGCCCTACCGCGAGCGCGGCCAGATGGCCTACGAGACCGGCCGCCGCATCGTCGCCATGGCGCACGAGGACCTGCGTCCGTCGACCATCCTGACGCGCGACGCCTTCCTCGACGCCATCGTCGTCAACGCCGCCATCGGCGGTTCCAGCAACGCCCAGCCGCACATCGTGGCGATGGCGCGCCATGCCGGCGTCGAGATCCTGGAATCGGACTGGATGGACTACGGCTACGACGTGCCGCTGCTGCTGAACATGCAGCCGGCCGGCAAATACCTGGGCGAGCGCTTCCACCGCGCCGGCGGCACGCCGGCCATCATGTGGGAACTCGAGCAGAAGGGCCTGCTGCGCTCGAAGCGCCCGACCGTCACCGGGACCACCATGGCCGAGAACCTGGTCGGCCGCGAAACCCACGACCGCGAGATGATCTGGCCGTTCGACCAGCCGCTCAAGCAGCACGCCGGTTTCCTGGTCCTGAAGGGCAACCTGTTCGACTTCGCCATCATGAAGACCAGCGTGATCTCGGATGCCTTCCGCGAGCGCTACCTGTCGGAACCGGGCCAGGAAAACCGCTTCGAATGCAAGGTCGTGGTGTTCGACGGTTCCGACGATTACCACCACCGCATCAACGATCCGTCGCTGAACATCGACGCCCATACCATGCTGGTGATCCGCGGCGCCGGCCCGGTCGGCTGGCCGGGGTCGGCCGAGGTGGTCAACATGCAACCGCCCGATGCGCTGATCAAGCAGGGCATCACGGCGCTGCCGACGCTGGGCGACGGCCGCCAGTCCGGCACCTCGGCCAGCCCGTCGATCCTGAACGCCTCGCCGGAAAGCGCGGCCGGCGGCAACCTGGCGCTGCTGCGCAGCGGCGACGTGGTGCGGGTCGACCTCAACACCGGCCGCTGCGACGTGCTGGTATCGGACCAAGAGCTGGAACAACGGCGCCAGGACGCGCCGCCTGCAATTCCGCCGAACCAGACGCCGTGGCAGCAGATCTACCGTGCGACCGTCGGCCAGCTGCACACCGGCGCCTGCATGGAGCTGGCGCTGGCATACCGCGGTGTACGTGACGACATGCCGCGTCACAATCACTAAGCACCCATATATAAGTAACAGGAGACAGGACATGAAAAAAATCATCCAGGCCGTGACCATTGCTTGCGCCATGTTCGGCGCAGCCGGCATCGCCCACGCCGACGCGGCGCATCCGAAGATCGGCTTCTCGATCGACGACCTGCGCCTCGAGCGCTGGGCGCGCGACCGCGACTACTTCAACGCCGCCGCCGAGAAGCTGGGCGCCAAGGTGTTCGTGCAATCGGCCGACGCCAGCGAGCAGCGCCAGATCGCCCAGATCGAGAACCTGATCTCGCGCGGCGTCGACGTGCTGGTGATCGTGCCCTACAACGCCACGGTGCTGAACAACGCCGTCCGCGAGGCCAAGAAGGCCAAGATCAAGGTGGTGTCCTACGACCGCCTGATGCTGAACGCCGACATCGACGCCTACATCTCCTTCGACAACCGCGCGGTCGGCGAGCTGCAGGCGCAGTCGCTGGTGGCACTCAAACCGAAAGGCAATTACTACCTGCTGGGCGGCGCGCCGACCGACAACAACGCCAAGATCCTGCGCGAAGGCCAGCTGAAGGTGCTGCAGCCGCTGGTCGACAAGGGCGACATCAAGATCGTCGGCAAGCAGTGGGTCAAGGACTGGAGCGCGTCGGAGGCGATGGCGATCGTCGAGAACGCGCTGACCGCCAACGGCAACAAGATCGACGCCGTGGTCGCTTCCAACGACGGTACCGCCGGCGGCGCGATCCAGGCGCTGGCCGCCCAGAAGCTGGCCGGCAAGACCGTGGTCTCGGGCCAGGACGCCGACCTGGCGGCGGTGCGCCGCGTGGTCGCCGGCACCCAGGCCATGACCGTCTACAAGCCGCTGCGCGAGATCGCCACCAATGCTGCCACCCTGGCGGTGCAGCTGGTGCGCGGCCAGAAGCCGGCGTTCAATGCGCAGATGAACAACGGGTTCAAGAACGTGGACACGGTGCTGCTCAAGCCGGTGATGCTGAACAAGCAGAATGTGGATGTGCTGGTGAAGGATGGGTTCTATACCCAGGCGCAGCTGGCAGGGAAGTAATCATTCGATACGCGCCCTCCGCACGTCATTCCCGCGAAAGCGGGAATCCATACTGAGCCGATCGAAGTCGCTCAGCATGGACCCCCGCTTCCGCGGGGGTGACGTTCATACGTAACGGGCCTCGTTTCAGAAGCCGTTTCTCATCTACGTAGAACTGAGTACCCGAATGTCTGCCTACCTCCTAGAAATGAAGGCCATCGCCAAGCGCTTCGACGGCGTCCCCGCCCTCGACGGCATCGACCTGGCCATCCGTCCCGGCGAATGCATCGGCCTGTGCGGCGAGAACGGCGCCGGCAAGTCGACCCTGATGAAGGTGCTGTCCGCGGTCTACCCGCACGGCACCTGGGACGGCGAAATCCTGCTCGAAGGCGCGCCGCTGCGCGCCCAATCGATTCGCGAGACCGAAGCCGCCGGCATCATCATCATCCACCAGGAACTGATGCTGGTGCCCGAACTGTCGGTGGCCGAGAATATCTTCCTCGGCAACGAACTGACGCTGCCGGGCGGCCGCCTGGACTACCATGCGATGAACCGCCGTGCCGAAGAAATCCTGCACGAACTCAAGCTGCCCGACGTGAACGTCGTGCTGCCGGTGAAGAACTATGGCGGTGGCTACCAGCAGCTGATCGAGATCGGCAAGGCGCTCAACAAGAAGGCGCGCCTGCTGATCCTCGACGAGCCGTCGGCCTCGCTGACCGCCGCCGAGATCGCCGTGCTGCTCGAGATCATCCGCGACCTCAAGGCCAAGGGCGTGGCCTGCGTCTACATCTCGCACAAGCTGGAAGAGGTGGCGGCGATCTGCGACACCATCGTGGTCATCCGCGACGGCAAGCACATCGCCACCACGCCGATGGGGCAGATGAACGTCGACCGCATCATCGCCCAGATGTGCGGCCGCGAGATGAACCAGCTGTATCCGTCGTTGCCGCACCCGGTGGGCGAGGTGGTGATGGAAGCGCGCCATATCACCTGCTGGGACCCGGACCAGCCGCAGCGCAAGAAGGTCGACGACGTGTCGTTCCAGCTGCGCCGCGGCGAGATCCTCGGCATCGCCGGCCTGGTCGGCGCCGGCCGCACCGAACTGGTCACCGCCATCTACGGCTCTTACGAGGGCGCCTACGAGGGCGAGGTCTGGCTCGACGGCCAGCGCGTGAACACCTCGAATCCGCTCAAGGCGATCGGCGCCGGCTTCGCGCTGGTGCCGGAAGACCGCAAGCACCACGGCATCGTGCGCGACCTGTCGGTGGGCGAAAACATCACGCTGTCGGTGCTGTCGCGCTTCTCGCGCATGTCGCGTATCGACGACGGGCTGGAATCGCGCGAGGTGGCCGCGCAGATCCGCCGCCTGGCGCTGAAGACCGCCAGCCCGGCGCTGCCGATCACGGCGCTCTCGGGCGGCAACCAGCAGAAGGCGGTGCTGGCCAAGATGCTGTTGACCGGCCCCCGGGTGCTGATCCTGGACGAGCCGACCCGCGGCGTCGACGTCGGCGCCAAATTCGAGATCTACAAGCTGATGCTCGAACTGGCGGCGCAAGGCATCGCCATCATCATGGTGTCGTCGGAACTGGCCGAAGTGCTGGGCGTGTCCGACCGCGTGCTGGTGATGGGCGAGGGCAAACTGCGCGGCAATTTCGACAACAAGGGACTGACCCAGGAAATGGTGCTGGCCGCCGCCATCGGGCAGGGACAAGAACAATTGCAGGAACAAGGACAGGGACACCATCATGGATAAGGCACAGGCACCGCTCCAGGCCGCGGCAGGGCGCGCGGCACCCGGATCGGCTTCGGGCGGCACGCTCAACTTCAAGCAGATCTTCACGCAATATAAAATCCTGGCGCTGCTGGTGGCGATCGCCGTCATCTGGGCGTTCTTCAGCTGGAAGACCGACGGCGGCTTCACTTCGGCGCGCAACCTGTCGAACCTGATGCGCCAGATGTCGGTGACCGGCATCCTGGCCTGCGGCATGGTGTTCGTCATCATCGCCGGCGAAATCGACTTGTCGGTCGGCTCGCTCCTCGGCCTGCTGGGCGGGGCGGCGGCGGTGCTCGACGTCACCCACCACCTGCCGCTGCCGCTGTCGATGGCGATCGTGCTGGCCAGCGGCCTGCTGCTCGGCTTCGTCAACGGCTACCTGACGGCGTATGCGGGGATACCCTCGTTCATCGTCGGCCTCGGGGGGATGCTGGCCTACCGCGGCATCGTGCTCGGGATCACCGGCGGGGCGACCATCGCGCCGATCTCGCCGGAGTTCGAGCAGCTCGGCCAGGCCTACCTGCCGCCGACCTTCGGCATCGTCCTCGGCGTGGTGCTGTTCGCCCTGGCCGCGGTGCTGGCGGTGCGCCAGCGCGCCAACCAGGCGCGCCACAACCTGCCGGTGATCGCCCTGTGGCGCTCGCTGTTCCGCATTGCCCTGACCGGCATCGTGCTGGCCGGCTTCATCGCGACCTTCAACAGCTACGAAGGCATCCCGCTGCCGGTGCTGATCCTGCTGGTGCTGCTGGGCGTGTTCAGCTACGTCGCCAAGCAGACCGTGTTCGGCCGCCGCATCTACGCGGTCGGCAGCAACATGGAAGCGACCCGCCTCTCGGGCATCAACGTGCGCGCCGTGAAGCTGTGGATCTTCGGCCTGATGGGCCTGATGTGCGCGCTGGCTGGCCTGATCAACACCGCGCGCCTGGCCGCCGGTTCGCCGTCGGCCGGCACCTCGGGCGAGCTGGACGTGATCGCGGCCTGCTTCATCGGCGGCACTTCGATGCGCGGCGGCGCCGGCACCGTGCACGGCGCGCTGGTCGGCGCCCTGGTGATGGCGAGCCTGGACAACGGCATGTCGATGCTGGACGTCGATACCTACTGGCAGATGATCGTGAAAGGTGCGATCCTGACGCTGGCGGTGTGGCTGGATGTGGCGACCCGTAGCGGGCGCCGGTAAACATCTGTAACCGGGCCGCCGGCATATCGGCAGCCCAAAACCGTCGCCCCTGCCTGCGCAGGGGCGACGGTTTTGGGGCGAACGAATCAATCCTTATACTTCGGCCCATTATGCAGGAACACCCCACCCTGGAAAGTCAGGGTGATGTCCCGCATGTCCTCCCAATGCACGGCTTGCGCAATCTTGTGCGCGAACTGGCGCGAGCTCTGCACCGGCTTGTAGGCCAGGTGCTTCGCGTGGCGGTCGTCCCACCAGCGGCCGTCGTTGTCCGAGATGCCGAAGGTGATCGTGTGGCCCACGCGCGGCGTAAGCAAGGCGCGCCACAGCAGCTGGACCAGGTCGTCCAGGCCGAGCCAGGTCACCATCTGGCGGTAGTTGGTCGCTTCTTCCCAGCAGTAGCCGATGCGGATGCAGACGGTCTCGATACCGAAGCGGTTCCAGTAATAGCGCGACAGCGATTCGCCGAACACCTTCGAGACGCCGTAGTAGCCGTCCGGCCGCGTCGGCATGCCGGCGTCGACCTGGTCGGTGGTCTTGTACATGCCCATCGTGTGGTTGGTGCTGGCGAACACCACGCGCCGGATGCCGAGCTTGTGCACCGCTTCGTACAGGTTGGCCATGCCCAGGATGTTGGCCTGCATGATCGGCGCGAACGCTTCCTCGGTCGACACGCCGCCGAAATGCAGGATCGCGTCCACGCCTTCGCACATCGCCATCACCCCGTCGCGGTCGGCCAGGTCGCAGTGGACGATCTCCTCGTGCGGCTGGGCGTCGCCGATCGGCGCCAGGTCGGCCAGGCGCACGACGTCGGCGAACTGCTGCAGGTGCGGGCGCAGGCGGCGGCCCAGGTTGCCGGCGGCGCCGGTGAACAGGATGCGTCGGAATGGTTTGGTCATGGATGGGGAGCAGAGAGTGCGGATGATGCGCGATTGTCGCAGATGTCAGGCCGCCGATGCGCTCAGCGGCCTGACATTTTTACAGCGGAACTACCTGACCGACTCGCTTACGCGGCGGGACGCAGCACGCCGTCGACCACGCGCGCCAGGCCGAGCGGATTGTCGTCGCGCAGCGCTTCCGGCAGCAGTTCGGCTGGCAGGTCCTGGTAGCACACCGGACGCAGGAAGCGCTCGATAGCGGTGGCGCCGACCGAGGTGCCGCGGCTGTCCGAGGTGGCCGGGAACGGGCCGCCGTGGACCATCGCGTGCGACACCTCGACGCCGGTCGGGAAGCCGTTGAACAGGATGCGGCCGGCCTTGCGTTCCAGGATCGGCAGCAGGCTGCCGGCGATGCCCAGGTCGGCGCGGGTGGCGTGGACGGTGGCGGTCAGCTGGCCTTCGAGGTGGCTGGCGACGGCCAGCATCTCGGCTTCGTCGCGGCAGGCGATCATCACCGAGGCCGGCCCGAAGATCTCTTCTTCCAGCGCCGGGTTGGCGAGGAAGGTGGCGGCGTCGCACAGGTACAGCGCGGCCTGGGCGGCGCAGCCCTGGCCCTCGGCACGACCGCGCGCGACCAGCGTCAGGCCGGAGACGCCGCCGCGCTTCTCGATGGCGTCCACGTACGCCCCGTGGATGCCGGCGGTCAGCATGGTGCCGGCGCCCTTCGCCTGCAGCGCCTGGGCTGCCGCTGCCGTAAAGGCTTCCAGCTGCGGGCCGGCCAGGCCGACCACCAGGCCCGGGTTGGTGCAGAACTGGCCGACGCCCAGCACCAGCGAGTCGATGAAGGCCGGCGCCAGCGCGGCGCCTTTCTCTTCCAGCGCGCCCGGCAGCAGGAACAGCGGATTGATGCTGCTCATCTCGGCGTAGACCGGGATCGGTTCCTCCCGTGCCGCGGCGATGCGCACCAGTGCCAGGCCGCCGCCGCGCGAGCCGGTGAAGCCGACCGCCTTGATGGCCGGGTGGCCGACCAGGTCGGCGCCGATCTGATTGCCGTCGCCGATCACCATCGAGAACACGCCTTCCGGCATGCCGCAGTCCTTGGCCGCCTGGCGCACCGCCTTGGCCACCAGTTCCGAGGTGCCGAGGTGGGCGTTGTGGGCCTTGACCACGACCGGGCAGCCGGCCGCCAGCGCGGAGGCGGTATCGCCGCCGGCGACGGAAAAGGCGAGCGGGAAATTGGAGGCGCCGAAGACCGCCACCGGGCCGAGCGGGATCTTGCGCATGCGCAGGTCCGGGCGCGGCGGCGTGCGCTGGGGCAGGGCCGAGTCGAGGGTCGCTTCCAGGAAGTGGCCGTCGCGGACCACCTTGGCGAGCAGGCGCAGCTGGTTGACGGTGCGTCCGCGCTCGCCTTCGAGGCGCGCGACCGGCAGGCCGGATTCCTGCGCGGCGCGTTCGATGAGCAAGCCGCCGATGTCGACGATGCGCTCGGCGATGGTCTCGAGGAAGCGGGCGCGCGCTTCGAGCGGCACGGCGCGGTAGGCGTCGACCGCCTGCTCGGCCAGCCGGCAGGCGGCGGCCAGCTCGTCGGGGGTGGCGGTGCCGAAGCCGGGTTCGATGTCGGCGCGCGTGGCCGGGTTGTGGGCGCGCAGCGTGCCGGCGCTGCCGCGCACGGCCTGCCTGCCGATGATCATTTCGCCTTGGATGTGCATGAAGTCTCCTTGCTGGATAAAAAAATCGCCGCCGCGACCAGGAAAGGTCGCGGCGGCGTCGAGGATGGATCGACTAACGATCGGTGCGGATCATGCGGTCAGAACGAGTACTGTGCCAGCAGCGTGTAGCGCGGACCGCTCATGAAGACCTGGCGGGTGAAGTTGCCCGCGTGCTGCTCCATGATCTGGCGCGTGTACGAGTTGGTCAGGTTGGTGGCTTCCAGGCCGACACGGAACTTGTCCGTGAAGTCGTAGAAGATCGAGCCGTCCACCTGGCCGTACGGCGCCTGGTACAGCGGCAGGCCGTAGGCCTGGTCGTTGGTCGTGGTCGGGATCAGGAACTTGGTCGGATCCGCGGACGGGTCCGTGTTCAGGCCGTTGGTGCCGCGGCTGCCCCACTGGGTGACGCCCAGCAGGTAGCGCGAGCGCCAGTTGTAGGCCAGGCGCATCGACAAGCCGTGCTGTTCGTACATCACCGCGAGGTTGACGGTGTGGCGCGACAGGCCCTGCAGCGGGGTCTTGCCGAACGCACGTCCATCGGTATCGCAGCCGTTGATGAACAGGTTGTAGTTCGAGCTCGCGTCGTTACCCGAGCACCAGGCGTTGAAGACCGGGTTGTTCAGCTTGCGCTCGCTCGACACGTAGGTCCAGCTGGCCTGGGTACCGATGCCGCGCAGCCAGTCGGGCACGAAGTCGTAGTACTGCTGGTGGGCGATCTCGAAGCCGCGTGCGTAGCCCTTGGCGCCGTTGACCGGACCGGTCACCAGGAAGTTCTGCGGCTTGCCGTTGACGTCGTTCGCCGTGTAGGCGTACTGCTGGGTGGTGATGATGTCCTTCAGGTCCTTGTTGAAGGCCGAGAAGGTCAGCGAACCGGCCTTGGCGAAGTACCATTCCGCGGTCAGGTCGACGTTGGTCGCGGTGGTCGGCTTCAGCTGCGGGTTGCCGTCGCTGGTGCCGCTCAGGTTGGTACCGTCGAAACGAACCGCGGTCGTGTTGCCGGCAGCGTCCTTGAAGGTGGTCTGCTGGTTCGACGCGTTCAGCGTGGTCTGCACCTGCAGCTGGTTGAAGTCCGGACGCGACAGCGACTTGGCCATCGCGAAGCGGAACTGCAGCTTGTCGCTGTACTTCATGCGCAGGTTCAGGCTCGGCAGCCAGTTGTCGTAGGAGTTCTGGGCCGACTGGGCTTGTGCGAACGCCGCGATGTTGATCAGCTTGTCCTGGCCGGTGACCGGCACGTTGGTCGGCACCGAGGTGGCCGCCGGCGGCGTGAACGAAACGAAGCCGCTACCGTTGCTCTTGGTCTTCACGTAGCGCAGGCCGATATTGCCGTCGATCGGGTACTTCAGGTCATCCCAGCCGAAGCGCAGCTGTGCGTAGGCGGCGCGGGTCTTCTCGGTCTGCGTGTTGGTCGCGGCCGGGTCGGCGTAGCTGGCCGGTTTCCAGGTGTCGCAGGTCGAGCCCTGCTCGGCGCACAGGACGTCGTGGTAGGCATGCAGCTTGGCCCACTCCTGCGGGAAGCCGCGCACGGTCGACTCGGTCGGGAACAGCATCGCCGGCAGGTTGTACTTGCCGCCGAAGAAGTTGTCGATGGTCTGCAGCGAGGCGCCACCGGCGAAGCGCGGGTCGCCCAGGCGGGCCACGTGCGGGATCTGCCAGCCTTCCATCCACGGGAAGGTGATCGCTTGCCAGTTGTAGAACTTCTGGGCGCGATTGTTCACGCCTTCGCGGTCGGCCATGCGCACGCCGAAACGGATGTCGCGCAGCACCGGGTCGTCGAACGAGAACTTGAGGTCCGACTTCCATGCCTTCTGGGTCGCCTTGGCGCGGTCCAGCGCTTCCTGGGTGTAAGCCCAGTAGTAGTTGTTCGGGTCGGCCATGTAGGCGGCCGAGCCGAGGCCGATCTGCGGCACCTTGCCGCGCATGTCCATGGTCTGGTTCGGCAGGATGAAGCCGGTCGACACGTCGGCGTCGAAGCCCTCGGTGGTCGAACGCACGTGCTGGAAGTCGTTGGTCCAGGTCAGCGACGGCGACACGCGCCATTGCACGTTCAGGGCGAGGTCGCGGGTGCTCGACTCGCGCGAGTTGATGCGCTGCGAGCTGTTGAACGGCGAACCCTTGTAGGTTGGGTTCGAGATGGTGCCGCTCTGGAAGGCGCCGTTGCTGTCGAAGACCGAATCCGAGCTCGCCACCTGCTGGTACCACTTGTCCTCGGACGAGGTCACGACGTGCTCGTCGAGGTCTTCCTTGTAGCGGGTCTTGAAGTAGGTCAGGCCGGCCGTGATGTCGCGGTTCGGACGCCACTGGAAGGCTGCGTAGTCGCCGCGGCGGACGCGGTCGAAGTCCTGCGAGCGGTAGCCGACGCCGAGCGGGATCCATTGCGTCTTGGAGCGGTCGTACAGGGCCGGATCCTGCGAGTTCACGTGCGGGAAATACGGGTCCACGCCCACGCCGTCGGAACGGCTCGGGCTCTTGGCATGGGCCAGGTCGAGCAGGGCGCCGAATTCGCCGAACGCCGTGTTCCAGCGGTTCGACAGCAGCAGGGTGCCGGTCGGGGACGGTGCGCCCTTGCGCAACGTGGAGTAGCTTTCGGAGGCGCCGAGCGTACCCTTGAAGCCTTTGTAGTCGAACGGCATGGCCGTGCGCAGGTTGACCAGGCCGGCAATGGCGCCTTCCACCTGTTCCGCGGACGGGTTCTTGTAGACGTCGACGCCGGCCATCAGCTCCGGCGCCACGTCGGCGAAGCCGAGCGAGCGGCCGCCGCCGGCCGAGAACGCGTCGCGGCCGTTGATTTCCGAACGCACGTAGGTCAGGCCGCGCACAGACACGCCCGAGCCTTCGACCGACTGGCGGTTCGGGTCGCCCGCCATGTTACGGTCGATGGTGACACCGGCGATGCGTTGCAGCACCTCGGTGACCGAACGGTCCGGCAGTTTGCCGATGTCTTCGGCGACGATGGAATCGACGACTTCGTCGGCGTCCTGTTTGAGTTTCTGGGCCGATTGCAGGGCGGCGCGTTGGCCGCTGACCACCACCACGTTGCCGGTGGTCGGGGTTGCCGCCGGAGCGGTGGTGGTGGTCTGGGCCCAAGCCGCTTGGGCGTACAGGAAGGTAACCTGCGCAACCGCCGCGGCGATCGCAGTTTTCTGGAACTTCGTCACGTTGTCTCCCCCGATGAGGTATGTTTTTATCTAACAGTCTGTATCAGCCAGCGTTTCTGAGCGTTTGATTAACACTGGTTGTTGTACGCTACCATAAAATTTTCATTGATACATTACAAGCGCGTAAGTTTTGCGTATTCACAACACGAAATTGACGAATTTGTGTCCAAAAGCGGAAATCACTAAAGTCACTTACCGATTCTTTTTGTAAAATAACAACACTTGGTTTTCATGCTATCAGTCGGTTGACAGATGCGGTTTCCCAAGGGCGATAGGAGAATTTCGCGGCGCTACGCCCCTGATGGACCTGCAGGTAGCATGTTTGCAGCGAGTCGGTCGACCGAAAATGGATACACGGTTGTCCATACACGCGTCCATACACTGACGCACTCGATGCGTTCCGATAAATGGCGATAGCCGTGTTTAGCGCCGTGCACGCAATACATGTTAGCGTGAACATGTTGCGCTTGCCGATTCCGTCCGTGATGGCTTAGCATGCCTCTCCAACGTTGCCAATAACGATAACAACAGCCAGGAGACCCATGCGTATTCCGCCCCCCCGCCGCCGCCGCGCGTATTCCCGACTTCCCCGCCTGCTCGGCCTGTGCCTGGCGCTGGCCGCCAGTGCCGGCCAGGCGGCGGCTTCCGCCAGCCTGCCGCGCCTTGTCACCCAGGACGGGCGGCATGCCCTGATGGTCGACGGCGCGCCCTTCCTGGTGCTGGGTGGCCAGGCCCACAACGCCAGCAACTACCCGGCGGCGCTGCCCAAGGTCTGGGCCGCCATCCAGGATGCGCATGCGAATACGCTCGAGATCCCGGTGGCCTGGGAACAGATCGAGCCGAAGGAAGGGCAGTTCGACTTTTCCTGGGTCGACACCCTGGTGGCGCAGGCACGCCAGAACAAGGTGCGCCTGGTGCTGCTGTGGTTCGGCACCTGGAAGAACACCGGTCCGGCCTACACCCCGGCCTGGGTCAAGCTCGACAACCGCCGTTTTCCGCGCATGCTCGACAAGGATGGCAAGACCAGCTACTGCCTGTCGCCGTTCGGCGAGGCCACGCTGGCGGCCGACCGCAAGGCCTTCGTGGCGCTGATGGCGCACCTTAAAAGGATCGACGGCGACCAGCGCACGGTGATCATGGTCCAGGTCGAGAACGAGGTGGGCACCTACGGCGTGGCGCGCGATTATGCGCCGCGCGCGCAGGCGGCATTTGCCCAGCCGGTGCCGGCCGAGGTGCTGGCGCGCCAGAAGCCGCTGCCCGGCAAGGGCGCCGGCAGCTGGGCCGAGGTCTACGGCGACTACGCCGAGCAGTACTTCCACACCTGGGCCATCGCGCGCTACATCGAGGAGATCGCCAAGGCCGGCCGCGCCGTCTACGACCTGCCGATGTTCGTCAACAACTCGCTGCGCGAGCCCGGCCCGCTGCCGGCAGCGCCATGGAAGTCGGATTTCGCCAGCGGCGGCCCGACCTACGACGTGATCGACATCTACAAGGCGGCTGCGCCGCACATCGACTTCGCGGCGCCGGACATCTACCTGCCCGAATCGCGCAAGGTCACTTCCACCCTCGCGAGCTTCCAGCGCGCCGACAATCCGCTGCTGGTGCCGGAGATGGGCAACGCCGCCGGCTATGCGCGCTACCTCTACCAGATACTGGGCCGCGGCGCGCTCGGGGTGGCGCCGTTTGGTATCGACTACGCCAGCTACAGCAATTACCCGCTCGGGTCGAAGTTCACCGACCGCCGCATGGTCGAACCCTTCGCCACCGTCTACGGCGTGTTCGCGCCGATGCAGCGCGCCTGGGCCCGCTGGGCGTTCGAGGGCCGCACCCGCGGCGTGGCCGAGGGCGACGACCGCGCACCGCAGACCGTGGCGCTGGACGGCTGGAACGCCACGGTCTCGTTCCGCGAGTTCCAATTCGGCGAGCGCGAATACCTGAAGGACAAGAACGAGTACGCGGCCGGCACCGAGACCCCGAACGGCGGCGTCGCCTTTGCCCAGCTTGGGCCGGACGAATTCGTGCTGGTCGGGCAGCAGGCGCGCATCAAGTTTTCAGGCAGCGGCGCCAACGGCGCCAAGTCGTCGCTGTTCGTGCGGGTGGAAGAAGGTCGCTTCGACGGCGACGGCAAGTGGGTCATGGAGCGCAACTGGAACGGCGACCAGACCGATTACGGCTTGAACCTGCCGGCCACGCCGACGGTGCTGAAGGTGACGATGGGGACGTACACGCCGTAGAAGCCGCAACGATCACGATACGACACCCCAGATCGACGTCGTCCCTGCCTGCGCAGGGACGACGGTTTCGCAACGAACGCTTAGCGCAAACGATGCCAACACGCCGACTCATCACAACCCTGCTGGTGGCTGCCGCCATGACGGCCGGTGCCGCCAGCGCCGCGCCAACCCTGTCCGATCGCGACGCGAATGCGCGCACCCGCGCCCTGTACACCTGGCTCCTGTCGATCCAGGGCAAGCAAACCCTCGCCGGCCAGCAGGACCTCACCTGGGACGACAGCGTCGACATGGCCGGCCGCGTGTTCGCCGACACCGGCAAGTATCCGGCCCTGATGGGTTACGATTTCATGAACACCGGCCAGACCGGACAGCCCGGCAAGCCGGCCCAGGGCCTGCACCAGGTCGACGAGGCGATCGCCTTTGCCCGCCGCGGCGGCCTGGTCACCTTCTGCTGGCACTGGCGCGACCCGGCCCTGCTCGGCACGCCCGACGCCAACCGCGCCAACTTCTATGTGCGCGAGCCCGACGCGCGCAAGAACACCGGCTTCACGATCCCGGTCGCCGCCGGCCGTCTGGACACGTCCAGCGCCGCCTACCGCCAGCTCGATGCCGGCATCGACCTGGTCGCCGGCGAACTCAAACGCCTGCAGGATGCCGGCGTGAGCGTGCTGTGGCGCCCGCTGCACGAGGCCTCCGGCAACAAGGGCGACGGCTGGTTCTGGTGGGGCCGCACCCGCAGCGACGGCGTGGCGCAATCGCAAGCCTACGTCCTGCTGTGGCGCCATACGCACGAGCGCCTGGTGAAGGTACACGGCTTGCACAACCTGATCTGGGTCTGGAACGGCCAGGATGCGGGCTGGTATCCCGGCGACGACGTGGTCGACATCGTCGGCTGGGACATCTACGACGACAGCGACGCCAAGACCTACAAATCGCAGGC
>JAKOOD010000662.1 GCA_022701635.1 Burkholderiaceae bacterium
CGCTCGGCGAGGTCGGCCGCGTTGACGAACACCACGTCGCGGCGCCCGGTCACGCCGCGGTAGCGGTCGTTCTTGCCGTAGATCGTGGTGTTGTACTGGTCGTGGCTGCGCACCGTGGCCAGCACCAGCGCATCTTTCACGCCGGGACGTGCCAGCGGGCGCTGGTTCTTGCTGTCGAACACGATGAAGTTGGCGCGGCCGGTCTTGGTGCGCCACTCGCGGCGGCCGGCCGGGATATCCAGGCGGAAGCCGTGCGGCCCCTTGACCCGCTCGTTGTAGTTGCCGAAGTCCGGGAACACGGCTTCGATGCAATCGCGGATGCGGCTGTAGTCGGCAATCATCGCATCCCAGTCGATCCTGGAATGCAGCAATGTCGCCTTGGCGATGCCTGCCACGATCGCCGGTTCCGATTTCAGCTCGGGCGAGGCCGGCGGCAGGCTGCCGCGCGAGGCGTGCACCACCGACATCGAATCCTCGACCGTCACCGATTGCGGGCCGGTGGCCTGCACGTCGAGCTCGGTGCGGCCGAGGCAAGGCAGGATATAGGTGTGCTTGCCGACCAACAGGTGCGAGCGGTTGAGCTTGGTGGCGATGTTGACGCACAAGTCGAGCTTGCGCACCGCGGCGAAGCAGGCTTGCGGGTCGGGCATCGCCACCGGCAGGTTGCCGCCGAGGCAGATCAGGGCCTTGGCGCGGCCGTCGCCCATCGCTTTCAGTGCTTCCACGGCACCGTGGCCATGCTCGCGCGGCGGCTTGAAGCCGAACACGCGTTCCAGGCTGTCGAGGAAGGACTGGCTCGGGATCTCGGTGATGCCGACCGTGCGGTCGCCCTGCACGTTGGAATGGCCGCGCAACGGGCAGATGCCGGCGCCTTCGCGCCCGAGGTTACCGCGCAGCATCAGCAGGTTGGCCAGCTGCTGCACGTTGGCGGTGCCGTGCTTGTGCTGGGTGATGCCCATGCCGTAGCAGATGATGACGCGCTTGGCTTTCGCATACACGTCGGCCGCCGCTTCGATGTCCGCGCGCGGCAGGCCGGACACGGTCTCGATCTCGTCCCAGCCCGTGGCCTCGATGTCGGCCACGAGGGTCTCGAAGCCGCTGGTGTGGTCGCGGATGAAGTCGCGGTCGAGCACGCCTTCGCCGCCCTTTTCAAGGTCGGCCGCATCCTTGGCGAACAGGGCTTTCATCATGCCCTTGATGACGGCGCAGTCGCCGCCCACCTTGACCTGGTAATACGAGGACGCGATCGGTACCGCCTTGCCGACCGTCATGTCGAGCGGGTGCTGGGGCGACTTGAAGCGCTCCAGGCTGCGCTCCTTGAGCGGGTTGAACACCACGATCGGCGCGTTCCTCAACGAGGCGGCACGCAGCGTGGCCAGCATGCGCGGGTGGTTGGTACCCGGATTGTGGCCGAACGAGAAGATGGCGTCGCAGGAATGAAAATCTTCCAGCGTCACGGTGCCCTTGCCGACGCCGATCGATTCCGGCAGGCCGACGCTGGTCGCCTCGTGACACATGTTCGAGCAATCCGGGAAATTGTTGGTGCCGTACTCGCGCGCGAACAGCTGGTACAGGAAGGCGGCTTCGTTGGAGGCGCGGCCGGAGGCATAGAACTCGGCCATGTTCGGGTCCGGCAGGCTGCGCAGGATCGCGCCGATGTCGCGGAACGCCTGCTCCCACGATACCGGCAGGTATTTGTCGGTGGCGGCGTCGTACACCATCGGATGGGTCAGCCGGCCTTCCCACTCGAGCGCGAAGTCTTCCCAGTTCCACAGCTCGCTGACGGTATGGCGGGCGAAGAATTCGGGTGTGGTGCGCTTGTTGGTCGCTTCCCAGGACACGGCCTTGGCGCCGTTTTCGCAGAACTCGAAGGACGAATGCTCGCGCGGATCGGGCCAAGCGCAGCCGGGGCAATCGAAACCCTGCGGCTGGTTGACCTTCATCATGATGGGCGTACCCTTTGCCGACATCTGACCGCGGATCGCCTTGGCCACCGCCTGCAAGGCGCCCCAGCCGCCGGCGGGACCGCCGTACTCGCCGATTCCCGGCACATCTTTCTTGCCCATAAAAACTCCTTTGGAACGTGTCATGTCTATGCAATCCGGGTCATTCTACGGGGCGGTCCGCATGCACGATTTTCAGTAGACTCTGTGCAAGACCTGGTGCCGGCAGACCAGCGTAACCGGTACCGGGCGCTCTGATGCGCCATGGGCGGAACCGCTCTGTCACAATCCTGTCATGTGAGGCTTCTACACTCTATTGACTAGAGTGAAATATTTCAAAACATGGATTTGAAGTTGAAAAGCGACGACGTACCGGTAACACTCCCCGCAGTACCGACGGATCCGTACAGCCCCCTGTTCCTGAACCGCGAGCTGTCCCTGCTCGAATTCAACCGCCGCGTGCTGGAACAGGCGGAAGACCCCTCTGTGCCGCTGCTGGAACGGCTGCGCTTCCTGTGCATCGTCAGCAGCAATCTCGACGAGTTCTTCGAAGTGCGGGTGGCCAGCCTGCTGGCCCAGTACCAGCACAACAGCGGCGTCGACGACGTCGCCAGCCTCAACCTGGACGGCACCAGCGAAGAATGCCGCCAGATCATCGCGCGCCAGTACGCGCTGCTGAACGATGAGATCCTGCCCAAGCTGTCCGAGCATGGCATCCATCTGCTGCGCCGCTCGGCCCGCAACGCGGCCCAGAAGGCCTGGGTCAAGCAATACTTCGACAAGGAAGTGCGGCCGCTGCTGACCCCGGTCGGCCTGGATCCGGCCCATCCCTTCCCGCGCGTGATCAACAAGAGCCTGAACTTCATCGTCGAGCTGGCCGGCAAGGATGCCTTCGGGCGCGGCACCGGCATCGCGATCATGAAGGCGCCGCGCGTGCTGCCGCGCGTGATCCGCCTGCCGGACGAGCTGTCCGACAAGCCGGGCGCGTCCTACTGCCTGCTGTCCTCGGTGATCCAGGCCCACATGGCCGACCTGTTCACCGGGCGCGAGGTGGTGTCGTACTCGCAGTTCCGCGTCACCCGCAACAGCGACCTGTGGGTCGACGAGGAGGAAGTGAAAAACCTGCGCCAGGCGCTGCAGAGCGAACTGCACAGCCGCAACTACGGCTTCGGCGTGCGCCTGGAAGTGGCGCGCGGCTGCCCGCGCCACCTGTCCGACTTCCTGCTCGAGCAATTCTCGATCGACCGCTCGCGCCTGTTCTCGGTGGACGGCCCGGTCAACATGGGACGCCTGCTCGAAATCGCCAACACCAGCACCCGCGCCGACCTGAAGTTCCCGCCGTTCGCACCGGGCTTCCCGCCCAGGCTGGCCACCCACCACGACATCTTCAACGTGCTGGACAAGCAGGATGTGCTGCTGCATCACCCGTTCCAGTCCTTCCAGCCGGTGATCGACTTCATCCGCTGTGCGGCAAGCGACCCCAGCGTGGTCGCGATCAAGCAGACCATCTACCGCGCCGGCGCCAACTCCGAGCTGATGGAAGCCCTGATCAACGCCGCCCTGCGCGGCAAGGAAGTCACCGTCATCGTCGAACTGATGGCGCGCTTCGACGAGGAGGCCAACATCAACTGGGCCGAGCGCCTGGAAGAAGCCGGCGCCCAGGTGGTGTACGGCGTGGTCGGCCTCAAGACCCACGCCAAGATGGCCCTGATCCTGCGCCGTGAACCGGGCGGCCTGCGCCGCTACGCCCACCTCGGCACCGGCAACTACAACCCGACCACGGCCAAGCACTACAGCGACTTCGGCCTGCTGACCTCGAACGAGGCCCTGACCGCCGACGTCAACGAAGTCTTCATCCACCTGACCAGCCTGACCCGGCCCACGCAGTTGAACAGCATCTGGCTGGCGCCCTTTTCATTGCAAAAGGAAATCGTGCGCGCGATCCGCCACGAAGCCGCGATCGCCAAGGAGGGCAAGCCGGCGCGCATCATCGCCAAGATGAACTCGCTGACCGACGAATCGGTGATCCGCGCGCTGTACGACGCCTCCGCCGACGGCGTGCGCATCGACCTGATCGTGCGCGGCGCCTGCGCCCTGCGCCCGGGCGTGCGCGGACTGTCCGAGAACATCAAGGTGCGCTCGATCGTCGGCCGCTTCCTGGAGCACACGCGGGTCTTTTACTTCCGCAACAACCTGAAGCACGACATCTACTTGGCCAGCGCCGACTGGATGAACCGCAACCTGTTCCGCCGGGTCGAGGTGGCATTCCCGGTGCATGCACCGGCCCTCAAGAAGCGCGTGCTGCGCGAAGGCCTGCAGGTCTACCTGAAGGACAACGTCAACGCCTGGGAACTGGGCAGCGACGGCCGCTATCGCCGGCGCAAGCCGCGCGGCAGCCAGAAGGCGTTCAGCGCGCAAGGCGCGCTGATGGATATGCTGGGCCTGGGACCGGACCATCACAACAAGGAAAACGAACATGGAACTGATCCTGTGGCGCCACGCCGAAGCTGAACCGCACACCGAGGACGACGTCACCGACCAGTTGCGGGCACTGACGCCGAAAGGCGCGCGCCACGCCTCGCGCGTCGGCGCCTGGCTCGACCGCCAGCTACCGGCCGGGAGCCGCATCCTGACCAGCCCGGCCACCCGCTGCGTCCAGACCACCGAGGCGCTGGGCCGCAAGTTCGTCACCGTCGACGCGCTGAACACCCACTCGACGCCGGAAGCGATCCTGGACGCCTGCGGCTGGCCGCACCAGAAGACGCCGGTGGTGGTGGTCGGCCACAATCCGCTGCTGGGCCAAGTGGCCGCGCTGCTCTTCTCGGGCGTGGCCCACGAGTGGAAGATACGCAAGGGCAGCCTGCTGTGGATCGCGCGCAAAAGCGATGAGGATCCGGCGCCCTTCATCCGGCTGGCCGTGGGGCCGGATATCGTCGGTAAGCTGCGCTGAAAGCTTAGGCGGGCCGTAAGGGCCCGTCGCCTAGGTTTACACTATCTCATATGTCGGTTAGTTGCATAAATATGTAGCTCTTTGATGTTGCACAAAGGATATTTATATGGGATTCTTGACAGCTCATCCAGCGAATCGTGCATTTCATCGCAAGGGCGGCACGCCGGAGGACAGGCGCGCCAATAATGATTTCAACTTCCACCTGATAAGGAATCGATCATGCTCCGCTCCGCACTCGCCATCGGCCTGTCCCTTGCCACCCTGGCTGCCCCCGGCATCCACGCCGCCGAACAGGTGCGCGCCGCCCCGCCCTTCACCTCGATCAGCGTGCAGGGGCCGATCAGCGTGACCGTGGATGCCGGCGCGCCGCAATCGTTGACCGTGCAGGGCAGCGACAAGTTCGTCAATGGCCTGGTCAGTGAAGTCGTGAACGGCGAGCTGCGCCTGCGCATGCAGGACAAGAAGTTCACGACCACCAACAGCGACCAGCGCATCCTGATTTCGATGCCGGCACTGCGCGCATTCAGTGCCGAAGGCGCCGGCGAAATCAAACTGAATAAAATCCGCGGCGAGCGCTTCGATGTGAATTACCGCGGCGCGGCCAGCCTGAACATCAACGGCATCGTCAAGAATTTCACCATGCGCGCGGAGGGCGTGGGCGAAGTCGATGCCAGGTCGCTGATCGCGAACAATGCCGATGTCCGCTTCCAGGGCGTGGGCGACGTGCAGGTGTATGCCAAGGACAGGCTCGATGCGGTGGTCCAGGGCATGGGCAGCCTGCGCTATTTCGGCAAGCCGCGTACGGTGAACAAATCGGCGGCCGGACTCGGGTCGGTCAGTGCCGGGGAGTGAGCTTGGCGCCAAGTTGAGAAAAAACCGGGCCGGCTGGCAGCTGTCGCCAGCTGCTACAGTTCGCCACAAACCAATAACGTTTACTACAGCAACTGCGGCCGCCCTCGCCTACCGGCGGCTTATCCAGATAGCAACAAGGCAATGCACCGCGCTACGTCGACCCACGGCTGTCGGCCAGGAGCGGCCTTTCGACTTCGGAATAAGGATTCTATGCGTGATTCAAATGAAAAAAATAGCAAATCCATGAGTATCGGGATTTGTCTTGGTGTCGCGGTCGGATGCGGCATCGGAATCGTGCTCGGCAACCTTGCTCTCGGGATTGGTGTAGGGGTAGCACTCGGGGTTGCTATCGGCACCGCTATGTCGAAGTCACAGCGCTGACGTTTTGCAGTTGAGAGTTATATAACTTTGCTGATATGACGGCCAGTAAGCAATCGTCAGCGAATTCCTAATTCCCAAGCTCTGCCAGCCGTATCGCAAGCTTACGGTGAATGAATGGAATGTTCCCGACCAGCCCCAACGCTGCATCACGCAGCGCCCGCTGCATTTGTGAGGTGAGAGTCGCCATTTGTGTCATGGCATGGGTCATGCGAACCACGTCGCTGGCAATCTGGTGGCGATGGGACGCCCAATCCGTGAGTCCTGCTTCATTGCCATCGCGAATGGCTTGCGCCAAAGGGGTCGCGAGGGCGACGGCGTCTTGGATACCTGTGTTCATACCCTGACCACCTGCTGGACTGTGTACATGTGCCGCGTCTCCACAGAGCAACGTGCGGTGTTTACATACCTGCGACGCGATGCGATGCTGAAGGTTGAAGCTTGAACTCCAGTCGAGCGCTTTGACCTTTACCCCCGCCACGCGTGGCCCACGCTTGCGCAGCAGCATTTCTATGTCATCAATGGATGGAGTGGCAGGCGCCGACGGCACTGTTGCGACGATGCGATAACGGTCGCAAGACGTACCGTCTAGTTCTGGCAAGGGAGCTACAACCATGAGGCCGTCGGCTGAAAAGTACAGACTCACCTCACCGCGAGAAATTGGCCAGTCCATGTGGACATCCGCAAGCATGAACTGTTCGGCATAATTATCGCCTACGAAAGCAATGCCGGCTTGTTCCCGGACCTTACTGCTTCCACCATCGCAACCGACAATCCAACGCGTGAACAGGGACTGCTTCTGTTCGCCCGGCAGCGCTAGCTCTGCGATCAAGCCGCCGGGGGTTTCGGTGGCGGACAAGAACTGAACAGGCCGCTCGATGATCGCACCAAGCGCCTCAAGCCGTGCCTGCAAAATGGCTTCGGTTTCGTTTTGTGGGCACATCAGCGCGTATCGATAGCGCGACGGGATGTCGTCAAAACTAATGTGCAACAATATCCGGTCCCTGTCCCGTACACGGAAATCAGGTACTGCTACGCCCTTGGAAAGTAAATCAGGTACGACGCCGCAAGGCTCGAGCACCTCCAAGGTCCTCGCATGAATTACAGCCGCTCGTGACGTGTTCAGTCCAGCGGCGTGTTTGTCGATCTGGATTGCGGCTATTCCTAGGCGTTCAAGTTCCAGACGAAGCGCTAGCCCGGTGGGTCCTGCCCCGACGATGAGCACGTCGGTCTGTCTCATCCCTTGTTGAACCGAATCCATGACATCTCCTTTGTAAGCGCTTGTTTACATTTTATCGAGCCGCGATAAAATGTAAACAAGCGCTTACAAAAAGACCAAGGACAATGCTACCAACTTCCACACCACGGTCCCGTGCCACAAGAGAACGTATCCTCGAGGCAGCCCGTACGACGTTCGCATCACAAGGCTACGATGGTGCGACACTGCGCAACATCGCAGTGCAGGCAAAAACCAACGTCGCCTTGGTGATACGGTACTTCAACACCAAAGATGACCTGTTCGCGATGGCGGTTGATTTCGATCTCCAACTGCCCCCCTTGGATAAATTGAACCGCGACATGCTAGGTAAGCTGATGGTTGCGCATTTTCTGACAACATGGGAGGAAAATCGGTCCGGCCGAGAGCTTGTGGCATTGCTCCGCGCTGCAGCCTCTCATGACGCGGCCAAGGCGCGCATGCAGCAAATTTTTCAGACTCAGTTACTTGGCGCGATCGGCTCCCTCGGATTCCCACCGGAAGAGGCTCTCACACGTGCATCCCTTGTCGCATCACAGTTGTTGGGATTTGCCCTACTACGCTACGTGCTCGAATTCGAATCCCGCATTCTCGATTCCGATACCGTGATTTCTTCCCTCAGTCGCACAATTCATCATTACCTGTCTGAGCCATTGAAAACATGCTGACTAAGATCTGCTTTGGGTCGGAAGCGGTCTTGGCCGAAGGGCCGAAACCGGCCAGGAGCGGACGTCGTCATAAAGTGAAATCGATAGGAGTATTAACGTATGAGTAAGCCATGGTTTGGTCCGAGAAAATTTGGTTTTGGCCGTACTCCACTAAGCTGGGAAGGGTGGGTGTGCGTCCTGTTGGTCGTAGTAGCCTTTACCACGCTA
>JAKOOD010000669.1 GCA_022701635.1 Burkholderiaceae bacterium
TCGGCCGTGACCGGGCGCTTTTCGCTGACGTCCTCGAAGGTCCAGACCCCGGCGCCGAGCGGCCTGCCGGCATCGAGCGCGCGCCCGGTCACGTGGCACCAGAACAGCTCGCCGTCGGCGCGCCGCATGATGCGCTCGTCCGAATAGCGGCCGCGCGCGTTCATGATCGGGATGATGCGGTCGCCGGTGCGCAGGAACTCGTCCATGGTCGGGTACAGCACCGCGAACGACTCGCCGTTCAATTGTGCGCAGTCATAGCCGAACATCACGCCCAGGGCATGGTTGCAGGACTGGATGATGCGGTCGATCGAAATGCACATGCCGACCGGCGCATGCTGGAAAATCATCTCGTAGTCGATGGCGTATGATGCGGTCATGTCGGTGGGCACCTCGGTTGTCTCCCTGGGCGGTGGCCGGTAGTTCTACGGTATTGTGCTTGGAAGAGTGCTATTTTATGCTGCCATTTTACTCTGCGGTACACATCGGGCCGGACTCGCTTGACGTTTCCGGCTTACATCTATAAACAAGGGACGGGTATGAACAAAGTTTATCCAGATGCGCGGTCTGCGCTCGAAGGCGTGGTGCGGGACGGCCAGACCATCGCTGTCGGCGGTTTCGGCTTGTGCGGCATTCCCGAGGCGCTGATCCTGGCGCTGCGCGATTCCGGCGTCAAGGACCTGACGGCGATCTCCAACAACGCCGGCGTCGACGACTTCGGCCTCGGCCAGCTTCTCACCACGCGTCAGATCAAAAAGATGATCGCGTCCTACGTCGGCGAAAACAAGGAATTCGCGCGCCAGTACCTGGCCGGCGAACTCGAACTCGAATTCACGCCCCAGGGCACGCTGGCCGAGAAGCTGCGCGCCGGCGGCGCCGGCATCCCCGCGTTCTTCACCAAGACCGGCTACGGCACCATCGTCGCGGAAGGCAAGGAAACCCGCGAATTCGATGGCGAGATGTACGTGATGGAACGCGCGCTGCTGCCGGACGTGTCGCTGGTCAAGGCTTACATGGCCGACCGCGCCGGCAACCTGGTGTTCCGCAAGACCGCACGCAACTTCAACCCGAACGTTGCCACCGCGGGCAAGGTCTGCATCGTGGAAGTCGAAAAGCTGGTCGAGATCGGCGAGATCGATCCGGATCAGGTGCACACCCCGAGCATTTTCGTGCACCGCATCGTGCATAACCCGACGCCGGAAAAGCGCATCGAACAGCGCACCGTGCGCCCAGCATAAGACCAGGACGGAGACAACCATGGCATGGACTCGTGATGAAATGGCCGCGCGCGCGGCAAAGGAATTGCAGGACGGTTTCTACGTGAACCTGGGCATCGGCTTGCCGACCCTGGTCGCCAACTACGTCCCGGACAATATCGAAGTGTTCCTGCAATCCGAAAACGGCTTGCTGGGCATCGGCCCGTTCCCGACCGATGCGGACGTCGATGCCGACCTGATCAACGCCGGCAAGCAGACCGTGACCGCGCTACCGGGCTCGGCCTACTTCAGCTCGGCCGATTCCTTCGGCATGATCCGCGGCGGCAAGATCAACCTCGCCATCCTGGGCGCGATGCAGGTGTCGGAACAGGGTGATTTGGCCAACTGGATGATTCCGGGCAAGATGGTGAAGGGCATGGGCGGCGCGATGGACCTGGTCGCCGGCGTCAAGCGCGTGGTGGTCGTGATGGAACACGTCGCCACCGCCAAGGACGGCTCGACCAGCCACAAGATCCTTAAAAAGTGCGACCTGCCGCTGACCGGCGTCGGCGTGGTCGACCGCATCATCACCGACCTCGGCGTACTGGACATCACCGATACCGGCCTCAAGCTGGTGGAACTGGCGCCCGGCGTGAGCAAGGAGCAAGTGGTGGCGGCGACCGAGGCCGAGCTGGACACCTCGGCGGTCTGAGCATTCGCCGCCAGGGCGACCGATCCAACGAAGAGACAGTGAACGGCCCGCCACCGGACAGTCCGGTGGCGGGCCGTTCGTTTATTCCAGGGTCCACACGTACTGGACCAGCGTCCATGCTTCGACCGGCCGGCCATCCTTCAGCGCCGGCTTGAAGCTGCATTTTTCCAGCGCGACCCGGGCCTCTTCGTCCAGGCCCGCGAAGCCGCTGGAGCGTTGGACTTTCGATGCGGTCACCTTGCCGTCCTGGCCGACCTTGAAGTCGAGCGCGACCGTGCCCTGGTGGCGCTCGCGCAGATCGGATTCCGGATACATGGGTTTGGTGCACGAGTTGAAATCCACGAGCGCTTTTTGCGTCACGCCTGCGGCGTCGTGCTGGGCGCTGGCCAGCGGCGCGCAACCGGCCACGAAGCAAGCCAGCGCGAAGCCGAGTGCGGCCTTGGGTGCGGGTGAATGTTGAAACATGGCTACTCCTCCTCGGCCTGTGGCCGTCGTTGATGATCTTTACTCCAGGGTCCAGACGTACTGCACGTTGGCCCGCTGTGCCACGGCGCGTCCGTCGACCGTCCCGGGCTTGAAACGGCATTCGGCGATCGCCGCGCGCGCGGCGTCGTCCATCGTCGCGTAGCCGCTCGAGCGCTCGACCCGCGATTCGGCGACGCGGCCCTCGGCGTCGATCAGGAAGGCCAGGGTCGTCGTGCCCTGGTGGCCGGCGTTCAGGTCGGCCTGCGGGTACTCCGGCTTGGCGCAGGTCGAGAAATCGGCGATCGGGCCGCTGCTGACGCCGCGCAGCGCGTCCCGCTGCAGGAGGGGCGGTGCCGGCGCGAAGACCGACGTGGAGGCCGGCTTCAGCACGTGCGCACCGAGGGCGCAGGCCAGCGCCAGGCCCAGCACGGGCAGGGCCGCCGTCCAGTCCAGCGCCTGCCGGCCAGGGCGCAGCAGGCGCCGGATGCGCGCCATCAGGTCGCCGCCATTGGCGGCCTGCGCCAGGTGATGCCCCGAAAACTGCAGGCGCTCCAGTTCGGACAGCGCCAGCGCCAGGCGGCGCGGCTCGCCCAGGTGGTGGGCGGCGTAATCGTCGGCGATCTGTTCGCGCTCGAGGCGGATGCGGTGCGAGATCCACCAGACGGCCGGGTGATAGAACAGCAGGATCTCGATCAGGTTCTGCAACAGGTTGACCAGGTAGTCGTGGCGCCGCACGTGGCCGAGTTCGTGCGCCAGCAGGGCTTCCAGCAGCTGCGGCGGCATGCCGGCGACCAGCGCGGCCGGCACCAGCACCACCGGACGCCACCAGCCGGCCGTGATCGGGCTGGCCAGGCCGTCGACGATGCGCAGGCGCACGGCGCGGCCGAGTCCGAAACGCGCCGCCATCTGCGACAGGCGCGCCTGCC
>JAKOOD010000674.1 GCA_022701635.1 Burkholderiaceae bacterium
ACCACGTCGCGGTGGTTCTTGGCCGCCGAGCGCAGCATGGTCGGGCCGCCGATGTCGATGTTCTCGATGGCTTCTTCCAGCGAACACTGTTCTTTAGCAACCGTTTGCTGGAACGGGTACAGGTTGACCACCACCATGTCGATCTGCGGAATGCCGTGCTCTTCCAGCTTGGCGACGTGTTCTGGAAAGTCGCGACGGGCCAGGATGCCGCCGTGCACCTTCGGGTGCAGGGTTTTCACGCGGCCATCGAGCATTTCCGGGAAACCGGTGTAGTCGGCAACTTCGGTCACGGCGACGCCATTGTCCTGCAGCAGCTTGGCAGTGCCGCCGGTGGACAGGATGTTCACGCCGAGCGCGGACAGTGCGCGCGCGAAATCGAGCACGCCGGTTTTGTCGGAAACGGAAATGAGGGCTTGTTTGATCATGGGGGAAGGCCTGTTGATGAAAGATGGTGCGGCGCTGTAATCAGCTCCCTACGTCGGACCGGGGACCGACGCGGAGATTCCCGCTCCGGCCCTCCGCCGGCGGATTACAGCAACCCGTGCTCCTGCAGCTTCTTGCGCAAGGTATTGCGGTTGATGCCCAGCATCTGGGCCGCGTGCGACTGGTTGCCTTCGGCACGCGTCATCACGACTTGCAGGATCGGTTTTTCGACGGTCAGGAGCATCATGTCATAGATATTCGACGGTTTTTGCTCGCCCAGGTCGTTGAAATAGTCTTCAAGGCTTTTCTGTACGACTTCCTGGATACTTTCTTTGCTCATGTGCTACTTCGTCCTGTGGTGGTGGCCTTGGAAACCTACTGCGCGTCGCCGATTCGTTCTGCGATGCTCGCTGTACATTCGTACAGCTGCGCTTCTCGAACAAATCGCCTTCCGCTCGCTACGGTTTCCAAGGCCACTGTTACGCTGCTTGACAGCCCTGTCTCCGAATTCTGTGTTTTTATTGGTTTTTAAGCTGCAATCGCATCCTCGGTGGAATGCGCGGGCCGGTATTGTAACCGCTCCCCGTACCGATGTTGTGATTTGAAAAATTCATCGACGGCGGCCAACTGGTCGGCGGTCGATTCCAGCAAGTTCATGCGCTGGCGAAATTCCTCGCCGCCCGGCAAATCCTCGACATACCAGCCGATATGCTTGCGCGCGGTGCGCACACCCAGGTACTCGCCATAGAACGCATAGTGGGCCGGCAGGTGCTCGTTCATCAGTTCACGCACTTCGTCGACCCGCGGCGCCGGCAGCAGCGCGCCGGTGCGCAGGTAATGATCGACTTCGCGGCAGATCCAGGGGCGGCCCTGGGCGGCGCGGCCGATCATCACAGCGTCGGCGCCGGTGTAGTCGAGCACGAATTTCGCCTTTTCCGGGCTGGTGATGTCGCCGTTGGCCACCACCGGAATCGACACCGCCGCCTTCACCGCGGCGATGGTGTCGTATTCGGCATCGCCCTTGTAGCCGTCGGCACGGGTGCGGCCGTGCAGGGTCAGCATCGCGATGCCGGCCTGCTCGGCCATGCGGGCGATGGTCAGGGCGTTCCTGTTTTCGCGATCCCAGCCGGTCCGGAACTTCAGCGTGACCGGCACGTCGACCGCGTTCACCACGGCTTCCAGGATGCGCTGCACCAGGTCTTCGTGCTGCAGCAGCGCCGAACCGCACCAGTTGTTGCACACCTTCTTGACCGGGCAGCCCATGTTGATGTCGATGATCTGGGCGCCGCGCTCGACGTTGAACCTGGCGCAATCGGCCAGGTCCTGCGGATCGGCGCCGGCGATCTGCACCGCCTTCGGCTCCATCTCGCCGGCGTGGTCGGTGCGGCGCGCGCTCTTTTCGCTGGCCCACAGGCGCGGGTTCGAGGCCGCCATCTCCGACACCGCATAGCCGGCGCCGAGTTGCTTGCACAGCTGGCGGAACGGACGATCGGTCACGCCGGCCATCGGGGCGACAAAGACATTGTTGCGAAGGAGGTAAGGACCAATTTGCACGGCAGAAAACCACAAGCGTCGACGGGAACTCGCTATTTTACCCGAAGCTCTGCTTAATTTCTCAGCACATTTTTTTGTAGGATTGTTGCGTACGCGATATAAATCGCTTGCAAATAACAGTCACTTGGAGAACATCGCTGCAGCTTGCGCCGTCGCCCCTGCGCAGGCAGGGGTCCAAGTTGTTCGCATCCCGGCAGCGCCGGCAAAATTGGGGCCCCTGCCTGCGCAGGGGAGACGTGCTTGCGTCCTGCCTTGTTCCGCCGTACGGCCGCTTCAGGTCAGTTCATCCAGCACCGCCGGCCGCAAATGCGCGACCTCGCCCCAGCTGGTCGACCGCAACACCCCCTCCTCCAGCACGAACCGGTTGACGCTCGCATTGAATACCTTGAAGTCGCGCGGCGTCTCCAGCGGCAGTCCGCGCGCCAGCCGGTAGGCGCACTCGAGCACGCCGCCATGCGCCACCAGTGCGATCGTCTTGCCGGGATGTGCCGTCCCCAGCGCCAGGATGGCGGCGGTGGCGCGTTCGAAAAAGGCGCGGAAGGTTTCGCCGCGATGGGCGCCCGGCGGCAGTACGGCATCGACGTCGCGTGCCTGCCAGGCCGCGAACTCGCGTGGGTAACGCGCTTCGATCTCGGCATACAGCAAGCCCTCGAAACCGCCGTAGCAGCGCTCGCGCAAGCCGGGTTCGATCTGCAGCGGCATGCCGCGCAGGTCGGCGATCGCCTGCGCGGTCTGGCGTGCGCGCATCAGGTCGCTGGAGACGAGGACGTCGAGCGGCTCGGTCGCCAGCGCCGCCGCCAGCAGCCGCGCCTGGCGTTCGCCTTCGGCGTTCAGCGGAATGTCGAGATGGCCCTGCAGTCGG
>JAKOOD010000695.1 GCA_022701635.1 Burkholderiaceae bacterium
TCCGCGGCATGGTTGAACGGCACGAACCAGGTCGCCAGGAACGACGGGATGGTCGCCACCATCACGAACACGAAATACCCGACATACCCCATCATTTCCTGCAGGTGCCCGCTGACCGCGCCCGTCACCATCATGCACAGCCCCATCAGGCCGGTGCCGAAGGCATAGTGCGTGGTCGCGTACTTGCCGGGGGCCAGCTGCTGCATCAGGTAGATCATGTAACCGACCGAGCCGAAGCCGTAGAAGAACTTTTCGATGGCCACGCCGGCGGTGATGGCGAGGGTGCTCGACGGCAGCGTCAGCGCCATCGCCAGGAAAGTGATGTTCGGGATGTTGACCGCGCAGCACAGGATGAACAGCGTGCGCTTCAGGCCGCGCCGCGCGACGAACCAGCCGCCCAGCAGGGAGCCGAGCAGCACCGCCACCAGGCCGTAGGTGCCGTAGACGATGCCCAGCTTTTCGTTGGACAGCCCGAGCCCGCCCTTGGTGGCGGCATCGACCATGAAGAAGGGACCGATCTTTTCCAGCAGCCCGATGCTGATCCGGAACAGGAAGGCGAAGGCGATCATCTTCCACACGTCGCGCTTCTGGAAGAAGGTGACGAAGGAATCCCACAGGATGGTGCCGGCGCCCGCCAGGCTGGTCGGGGTGTTCTCGGCGCGCGCGCCTTCCGGCATCACGCGCGCATGCCACAGCGCCATCACCAGCGTCAGCCCGGCCACGATGAAGAAGATGATGCGCCAGGCGTCCAGCCACTCGGGACCGAACACCTTGGGGTCGTGCCCGAACACCTCGGTGTGCAGGCGGCCGCTCAGGTAGACCAGCAAGCCGGACGCGACGATCGGTCCCACGTTCCACGACAGGCTCTGCACGCCGCAGTACAGCGACTGGGCGCGGGCGTCGAGCGAGGTCACGTAGACGCCGTCGCTGGCGATGTCCTGGGTGGCGCCGATGAAGGACATCAGCGCCAGCAGGCCCACCAGCACCACGGTCATGTGCGAGGGCAGTTTCATGGCCAGCGCGGCGCCGGCGAAACCGAGCGCGATCAGCACTTGCGCGCACAGCACGAAGAACTTCTTGGTGCGGTACATCTCGACGAGCGGAGCGAACAGCGGCTTGATCGTGTAGGCCAGGATCAGCATGCTCGAATAGAAGGCGGCGCGGCCGTTGTCCATGCCCATGTTCTTGAACATGATCGCGGTGACGCTGGTCAGCATGATGTAGCCGATCGCCATCGTGAAGTAGCCGGTCGGCACCCACAGCAGCGGATGGCGCATGCGCGCCGGTGCCGTATCAGGCGTGCGCATGGCGGGCCTCCGTGCCGTCGCGTTCGCGCTGCTGCTGCCCCTGCTGTTCCTGGTGCTGCTGCCGCGCCAGGTGCTGCTGCAGCAGCGCCGCCGCGCCGGCCAGGGCCGGGCAGGGCGCGTGGATCACGAAGCAGGGGATGCGCGCGTTGTAGGTCGAGAAGCGGCCCTTGTTCTCGAAGCGGGCGCGGAAGGGCGAGCGCGCGAACCACTCGCCCAGGCGCGGCACCACGCCGCCGCCGATGTAGATGCCGCCGCGCGCGCACAGCGTCACCGCGACGTTGGCCGCGACCGTGCCGAGCATGCCGCAGAACACATCCAGCACCTCGGCGCACAGGACGTCGCTGCCGTCCAGTCCGCGCTCGACGATGACGGCCGGGTCCAGCACGGGCGCGCGCAGGCCCTTGTGCGCAGCCAGCGCCTCGTGGATCAGCGACAGCCCCGGTCCCGACACCAGGCGCTCGGCCGACACGTGGTCCCAGCGCTGCCAGCAGAATGCCAGGATCGCCTGTTCGCGCGCGTCGCACGGGGAAAACGCGGCGTGTCCGCCTTCGCTCTGCAGCACGGTCCAGCTGCCGCCGGCCGGAATCAGGCCGGCCACGCCCAGGCCGGTGCCGGCACCGACCAGGCCGATCACGGCATCGGCCGCCGCGGCGCCACCGCCGACCTGCACCAGGTCCCGCGCCGCCAGCTGCGGCACCGACATCGCCAGCGCGGCGAAGTCGTTCACCACCAGCAGGGTATCGAGTCCGAGTTCGGTACGCGCCCGCTCGATCGAGAATTCCCAACAGTGGTTGGTCATCTTGACCAGGTCGCCGTCGACCGGATTGGCGATCGCGATCGCCGCATGGCGTACCCGCTTGCCGGCGTGGCCGCGCAGATAGGCCCGCACGGCGTCGGTGAACTGCGCATGGGCGGCGCAGGGCAGGGTGGCCACGGCCTCGATCTGGCCCGGCGCGGTTTCCAGCGCGAAGCGGGCGTTGGTACCGCCGATGTCGGCCACCAGGCGCGCGCCGTCCTGCGCACCGTAGGCCTCGTGTTGGTATGGTTCTGCGACCATGGTGTCTCCTCTTGCTCCAGCTTTTGTTTTATGTGTGAAGCCCGCGCGCCGCTCAGGCGGCCCGGCGCTGCGCGCGCTGGCCCGCGATAAGTCGCGGTACCACAGCGCGCTCGCCTTCGGGATGCGCTGCTGGGTCGCATAGTCCACGTAGACGATGCCGAAGCGCTTGGCATAGCCCGAGTTCCACTCGAAATTATCCATCAGGCTCCACAGGAAGTAGCCGCGCACGTCGATGCCCTGGTCCATCGCCGCCTTCAGCGCTTCCAGGTGGGTGCGCACGTACTCGATGCGTACCGGATCGTTGACCTGGCCGGCCTCGACGCCGTCGACTGCCGCCATGCCGTTCTCGGTGATATAGACCGGCGGCAGGTCGGGATACTCCTGCTTCAGCTGGACCAGCAAATCGGTCAGGCCCTGCGGGTAGATTTCCCAGCCCATGTCGGTGAAGCCCATGCCGCCTTCCGGCTTGCGCGGCGGGACTTCGGCGCTCATCACTTCGCGGCGGTAGTAGTTCACGCCGAGGAAGTCGATCGGCTGGGCGATGATGTCGAAGTCGCCGTCCTGGACGTCCGGGGCGTCGGCGCCGTGCGACTGCAGCGACAGTTCCGGATAGCGGCGCTTGAAGATCGGGTCCATGAACCATGCGATCGAATTGGCCCACTCCAGTGCCGCCAGCTTGCGGTCGGCTTCGCTGTCGGTGGCCGGCTCGGCGGTCCACTGGTTCAGCACGATGCCCAGCTCCGCTTTCGGATTGGCCGCGCGCATCGACTGCATCGCCAGCCCGTGCGACAGCAGCAGGTGGTGCGAGACCTGGATCGCCTGTTTCTTGTCGCTGACGCCCGGCGCGAACTGGGCGTTGCCGTAGCCGAGATTGGCCGTGCACCACGGTTCGTTATGGGTGGCGATGGAAATCAGGCGGTCGCCGAAGCGGCGCGCCACTTCGTGCGCATAATCGGCGAAGCGGTGCGCGGTGTCGCGCGACATCCAGCCGCCGTCGTCCTGCAGGCCTTGCGGCAGGTCCCAGTGGTACAGCGTCAGGTGCGGCGCGATGCCGCGTTCCTGCAGCGCGTCCATCAGGCGCGCATAGAAATCGAACCCCTTTTCGTTCCAGGCACCCTTGCCGGATGGCTGGACGCGCGCCCAGGCCATCGAGAAGCGGTAGGCGTCGACGCCGAACGACGCCATCATCGCCACGTCGTCGCGGTAGCGGTGGTAGTGGTCGCAGGCGATGTCGCCGTTGCTGCCGTCGATGATGTTGGCGGCCTTGTGCGAGAAGGTGTCCCAGATCGAGGGACCCTTGCCGTCGGCATCGAAGGCGCCTTCGATCTGGAATGCGCTCGTCGCAACGCCCCAGGTGAAGTTGGGAGGGAAGTGGATGGAATCGGTCATGGAAGGGTTACCTTGCTTGGAAATGGGCCTGGTCTCGGTGGCAGGCTCTGTTTGTTATCGCCGCGGTTGACTGCGTCGTCCTGCTTTGAAATCGATTTCATCGTACCTGCGCGCTTGCTTCGATGTCAAACATAATTTATCCCGGGGTCGGCGGACGTCGGCTTCTTGCGACTTTGCCAGTTGACATGCCATTTTGAAATCGGTTTCCTGTTGGTATTTCTGAATGTTATACTAACAAAATGAAAAAAGCGTCCAGCACAGCCATGGTCACCGTCCACGAAGTCGCGCGCGTGGCCGGGGTATCGGCCGCCACGGTGTCGCGCTACCTGAACGGCACCGCCAAGGTGTCGGAGGACAAGCGCAAGGCCATCGAAAGCGTCATCGGCCAGTTGAACTACAAGCCGAACGTGCTGGCGCAGAACCTCAAGACCGGCAGCTCGCGCACCATCGGCCTGTTGACCCAGTCGCTGATCTCCGGCTACTTCGCCGACGCCATGGCCGGCATCGACGATGCCCTGCAGGGCACCGGCTATGCGCCGCTGATCGTGTCCGGCCACTGGCATGCGGACGAAGAGGCGGAGCGCATCGAACTCCTGATCGCGCGCCGCGTCGACGGCCTGGTCATCCTCAGCGGCAAGCTGACCGACGAGCAGATCCTGGCGCTGTCGCGGCGCGTGCCGATCGTCGCCTTCGGACGC
>JAKOOD010000707.1 GCA_022701635.1 Burkholderiaceae bacterium
CGCCTTGGCCGCGTACAGGGCCGCATCGGCGCGCTTGAGCAGTGCCGACAGCGATTCGCCCGCTGCCAGGCTGGCCACGCCGATGCTGACCGTGTAGCGCACGCCGCCGGCGGCCTGGTCGAGCGCCGCGCGCAGGCGGCCGGCCACCAGGCGCGCCGTGTCGGGCCCGGTGTCCGGCAGCAGCACCGCGAATTCCTCGCCGCCCAGGCGCGCGCAGGCATCCAGGTTGCGGATCGCCGCTTCGGTGCGCAGCACGATGTCGGCCAGCACCGCGTCGCCGGCGGCGTGGCCGTGGGTGTCGTTGATGGCCTTGAAGTGGTCGACGTCGAACACCAGCACCGACAGCGGACTGCCGCTCCTGCACGCACGTTCGTGCTCGCGCTCGGCCAGGGGAAAGAAGGCGCGGCGCGACCACGCCCCGGTCAGGTGGTCATGCTCGGCGGCCCAGGTGGTGCGGCGGATGACGGCGTCGTTGGCCATCATCACCGCCCCCAGCGTCAGCGCCGGCAGCGCCAGCGTGCCGAGCGTGAAGAAGGCCAGGTTCAGCGGCGAGTGGTCGAAGATCGTCGCCGCGCTGTCGTGCATGGCCGTGTAGATCAGCGTGCGGGCGGCGTGGATCGCCATCAGCAGCAGCGCCACGCCGCCACTGAAACGCTGCGGATAGGTCGCGCCGGCGAAGCGGGCACGGCCGGCCAGGCAGAACAGGATGAGGGCGTAGACCACGGCATGGCTGGCCGAGGTCAGGGCGATGCGCGGTGCGGCGCTGTCGCTGAGGTGATGCACCAGGGCCAGCAGGCCGATCGAGACGCCGACGCCGGCACACAGCCGGCGTGCCGGCACCGGGCGCCCCAGGTGCTGCAGGAAGCCGGCGTACATCATGGCCGGCGCAGCCAGGAACAGCAGGTTGGCGGCTTCGATCGACAACAGGTCGGGCAGCACGCCGCGTCCCATGAACAGCAGCAGCGCGGCGATCGCCAGCCCGTTCGCCTGCGACCAGGCGCGCACGCCGGCGACGCCGTGGCGCGCCAGCGAGCGCAAGACCAGCAGCATGACTGCGGACAGCGCGATGGTGATGAAGAAGAGACTCGAGACGCTCACTGCCGGACCAGAAAGGAGACGGAACCAACCCGGACAACGTCGGGCGCCGGAAACGCTCGGGCCGGGGAGGCCAATTATTGGATTCTAGGAAAAATTCAGTCCGTATAGTAACAAACAAAACTACGCGGCTGACATCGACAGCGATATTTACAACGATTTGTGTCTTGCGGAGCTTCGTCCGGTAAAGCCGTGTTGCATTGTGCCCTGGCACGCGGTGCCGCTAACGGACGCGCCGTGCCGGCCATCTGCGGTACCATCGGCGCATGTGTGGACGATTTGACCAAAGCCAGACCGCGCGCCATTACGCCAATTTAATGGGTTGGGCCGACGCCGTCTTCGACAGCGAGTCGGCGCCGACCACGAACGCGGCGCCCGGCACCTACCGGCCTGTATTCCATATGCAGGATGGGGAGCATCGCGTCGATGACGTATTCTGGAGCTATCGCGCCAAGTGGGCCGAAGGCAAGGTCCCGATCGCCATCAATGCACGTTTCGAAAAGCTGGCCAACCGCTACTGGTCGCGCCTGCTGAAGAACGGACGCGGCATCGTGCCGGCCGAAGGGTGGTATGAGTGGACCGGAGAGAAAGGCCACAAGCAACCGTGGCATATCCACCGCAAGGACCACGGCCCGCTGTTCCTGCTGGCGCTGGCCAACTTCGGCCCCTTCGTCGAGAACCGCGCCGAAGCCGGTTTCGTGCTGGTGACGGACGACGCCTCCGGCGGCATGCTCGACATCCACGACCGCCGCCCGGTGGTGCTGGAAGCCGACGACGCCAAGCTGTGGCTCGACCCCGGCCTGTCGCCGCAGCAGGCGATCGAGCTGGCGCGCCAGTCGGCGGTGCCGGCCGAGGCCTTCGAATGGCACAAGGTCAGCACCGCGGTCAACCGCGCGGGCGCCGACGGCCCGCAGATCACCCTGCCCCTGGAAGACTGAGTCTTTCCAACACTTCCTTATCAACGTCAAAAAGTTTTCCACAAGGCAATGGCATGATGTCTCGCAGCCATGCAGGACGCCTTGTTGGAGAATTTCGCACCAGCTATAGCGCATTCCGTTATGAGCTATGTCGAGTCTTGCTTCGCAACCAAGCGCAGCGATCAGGGTCGAACAGGACTGCTAGAAATCACTTAACGGAGTGCGCGATGGGCGATTACTTGAGAATCCAGGAAATGCTGAAGGAAGGCGAATCGTACGCCGGCCTCATCCTTGGCAAGAACGGCGATGCCGACTACCACCTGATCCTGCTGCCGGAAGAAGCATCCGACGTCAGCTGGCCGGCCGCGCGCGAGTGGGCGCTCGAGCGCGAAGGCGAACTGCCGACTCGGCGCGAGCTGTCGCTGCTGTTCGCCAACCAGCGCGAAGGCTTCGACCGCGTCTGGTACTGGTCGAGCGAACAGCACGACACGCGTCCGCAACTGGTCTGGGGCCAGAATTTCGCAAGCGGCATCCAGACCGTGTATGGCCGCCCCTTCCGCGGCCATGCGCGTGCGATCCGGCGCATCGACGGCGGCTGAGGCTGCGAGCGCGGCCGGGCCGCATCGGCGGGGCTGGACTGCCGGCGGCAGCGCGCCGGCTGGTGCGGTATTCGACCAGGCGGGCGGCATGACAGCCACCCGCGCGGCACGCCTTATTTTGCGTTGGCAGCAGCTTGCGCCCGGGCACTGGTAGCGCCATTACCCTGCGCCACGTTCGAGCGGCCGATCGGCTCGTCCATGTTTGCCAGGAACCAGGCCGTGGTGGCCATCATCGCGGCGTGGCGGCGCAGGTTTTCCGGATTCACCTTGTCGAAGGTGTCGGCCGTGGTGTGGTGGTAATTAAAATAGTCCGACGAATCGATCCAGGGTTCGAAGCTCGGCACACCCGACACTTCCAGCGCCGCCAGGTCACCGGAAGCGATCACGTCCTCGCGGCGGAAGGCGCCTGCACCCATCGGGTACAGCGCGGCCTGCAGCGGCGCGAACAGCTTCGCCGAGGCGATGCTGACGCCGGCGCGCAGGCCGAACGGACGGCCCGAGCCGTTGTCGTCCTCGTAGGCCGCGAAGTGCTTTTCGGCGCTCGACTTATAAGCATCGTTGTAGCCGCGTCCACCGCGTCCGCCGTTTTCCTCGTTCATCCAGGCCACCACCCGGATGGTGCGGCGCGGACGGTAATCAAGCTTGCGCAGGGTATCGATCACGCCCATGGCGCTCACCACGCCCGAGCCGTCGTCGTTGGCGCCGGTGGCCAAGTCCCAGGAATCGAGGTGGCCGGATACCAGCACGATCTCATCGGCTTTGTCCGTGCCGGTCCAGTCGGCGATCACGTTGAAGCTGTCGGCGTCCGGCAGCGTCTGCGGAGTCAGGGTCAGGTGCAAGGTCACCGGGCCGCGCTTGGCCAGGCGTGCCAACAGCATCGCATCTTCGATGGTGATGGCGGCGGCCGGGATGCGTGCATTCTCCGGCAGATTGGTCGCGCCGGTATGGACGATGCGGTAGGCCGCGCCGCCGACGGCGCGCACCAGTGCGGCGGAGGCACCCATCTCGGCCGCCATGCGCGGTCCGGCGCCACGGAAGGCCACTGCCTGCCCATAGGCGGTGCCCGCCAGGCCGCGGTCGGCCATGTCCTGGTCGAAAGGCACGTCGAACAGCACGATGCGGCCCTTCACCTCGGCTGCGCGCGCCTTGAGTTCCTCGAAGCTGCGCACCACGATCACCTCCGCCTTGATGCCGGCGGCAGGCGTGGCGCCCGAACCGCCCAGCGCAGTCAGCACGACGCGCTGGGTGACGCCGTTCGGCCTGCCCTTGTAGTCGACGACGGTGCCGGTCTCGACGCCACGCACCCAGTGCGGCACCTTCACCGGCTGCAGCGTCACCTTGGCGCCCAGCTTGCGCAGTTCGTCGGCGACCTGGGTCACCGCCGCCGCCGCACCGGCCGAGCCGGACAGGCGCGGACCGACCAGGTCGGTCAAGTCTTCCAGGCGCTGGTAGGGATACGCGTTCTGCAG
>JAKOOD010000012.1 GCA_022701635.1 Burkholderiaceae bacterium
CAGCGCTGGCGGTACGCCGCCAGCCCGGCTACCGCGCGCGGCGGCGTCAAGGTGCTCGATCCCGGCGCCACGCCGTCGCGGTAGCGCAGCATCCAGCCGCCGCACGTAGTGCCGCTGGCATCGTCCGAGTAGCTCACCGGCTGGTGCGGGCGCAGGCTGGCCAGCAGCGGCCCGAACCACGGATTGGCGGTAAAGCTGCCTTCGACCGCCAGCGGGCCGGTCGCGCGCAGCGCATCGAGGCAGTAGTCGGTCATCAGCACGCAATACAGGGTCGCCAGCGCGTAGCGTTCGCGCGCGTCGCGCGGCGGCGGACCCTCGATGCCGCCGCTGCGGCCGGCGAACGGCCCGCCGGTGGCGGCGAAGCACGGCAGTGCCAGCGTCCCCTGGCCCACCAGGCGCTCGATATCGTCGATGGCGCAGGGTTCGACCGCGGTGCCGGCCAGTTCGGCGAACTCGCGTCCGCCCATGAAGCGCATGCAGGCCACCGGCTGGCCGAGCGCATTGGTGTTGGCCAGCATGTCGGCGTCTTCGCGCAAACCGTCCAGGGCGACGCCGAAGGCGGCGGCGATCATCCAGGTGCCGGTGGACAGCACCGTGCGCGGACCGGCGCGCTCGTCCTGCGCCAGGTAGCGCAGCAGCGAGGCATTGCTGTCGTGGATGCCGGACAGCACCTGGCAGCTGCGCGGCAGGCCGGTGGCGTCCGCGACTTCGGCGCGCAGCGTGCCGAGCGAGGCCCAGGCCGGCGCCAGCGGCGGCATCAGCTTGCGCCAGCCCATGCGCTCGACCAGCGAGGAATACTGCTGGGTGCGCGGATTCCAGAGGTCGGTGTGGCAGCCGAGCGAAGTCGCTTCGCCGGCGGCGGCCCCGCACAGGCGCCAGGTCCAGTACTGCGGGAACATCAGGATGTGGCGGGTACGGGCGAATTCGTTCGGGAAGGTCTGCTGCAGCCAGGCCAGCTGGCGGCCCAGATTGAGCCCCGCCGGCAGGTCGGGCGAGCAGGTCTCGGCAAACGTCGGGCGCACCTTGTAGTCGACGCCGGGTAGCTGGGCTTCGTAGTCGAGCACCGGCAGCACCAGTCCATCGCGGTCGACCAGCGCCGCGGTGGCGCCGTGCGTCACCGGCACGATGGCGGAGACCTCGGCCAGGCCGGCGAAGCTGCGGCAGCTCGCCAGCAGCCACTGCCACAACCCTTCGGTATCGTGGTGGGGATAGGGGCCGTCGGCCAGGACGGCGTTCGGGCGGCGCTGTTCGGCCAGCACCCGCCCGGCGGCATCGATCAGCGCCAGCTTGGCGTTGGTCTTGCCGATGTCGAGGACGATCAGGGCGTCCGGCTTGATGGCGTCGCTCATTTGCCGACCCGGCGTGCCCGCACCAGGCGCGGCAGCGCGATCGTCGCCAGCAGCAGCACGCCCACGACGATGGTCATGTAGATGCCCGGGATGTTCGCCAGCGACATGCCGTAGGTGGCCACGCCGAGCGTCAGGATCGCCAGCAGCACGCCGCCGATGGTGCCGGCGCCGCCGGCGATGCTGACGCCGCCCAGGATCACCATCGTGATCACTTCCAGCTCCCAGCCGGTGGCGATGTTGGGGCGGGTGGAGCCGATGCGGCCGGTCAGGAAAAAGGCGGCCAGGCCGGCCATGGCGCCGGTGAGCACGAACAGCGCCAGGCGGTAGCGGTCGACCGCGATGCCGGAGAAGCGCGCCGCGTCCGGGTTGTTACCGATTGCGAAGATGCGGCGGCCCCAGGACGTGGCGTGCAGCACGAAGGCGAACAGCGCCGCGAAGGCCAGCAGCACCACGAATTCGCGCGGGACGATGCCGAAAAAGTAGCCCTGGCCCCAGTCGGCCATCAGCTGCGGGTAGCCGGTAAAGGCCTTGTCGCCCAGGACCACGCTGGCAAGGCCGCGGAACAGCGACACGGTGCCGATGGTGACCACGATCGAGGGCAGGCCGAAGCGCGTGACCAGCACGCCGTTGAGCAGGCCGCAGGCGCAGCCGGCCGCCAGCGCCACCAGCACCAGGCTCGCCGGCGGAAAGCCGGCCCCCATGGCCAGTCCCATCGCCACCGAGGACAGCGCGAGCGTGCCGGCCACCGAGATGTCGATCTCGCGGCAGATGATCAGGAGCGCCATCGGCAGCGCGATCAGCGCCTTTTCGCTGAAGTTCTGGGTACCGTCCAGCAGGTTGTAGAGGTCGAGGAAGTGCGGCAGCACGATGCTGTTGACCGTGAAGACCACGATCAGGAGCAGGGCGAGCAGGGTCTCCCAGCGTCCCAGGACGCTCTTGAGCTTGACGGCTTCGCGGTCGAGGATGGTGTAGCGCGACGTCGGTTTGTTCGACTGCGGGGTCGGCATGGCGGTGGTGTTCACGCGGTCTCCTGTTCTATTTATATTAGTGCGTGGCTGGTTCGAGCTGGTTCTTGTGCAGCGGCAGGATCTGGCGGCTGCCCTTGCGGCCGCCGCGGGCGTTCACCAGCACCGCCGCCAGGATCACCAGGCCGGTCAGGGCGCTCTGCCAGAACGGCGACACCTGCAGCACCGGCAGCGCGTTGCCGATCACGGTCAGGAACAGCGCGCCGAGCAGGGCGCCGGTCACGGAGCCGACGCCGCCGGCGATGCTGACGCCGCCGATCACGCAGGCCGCGATCACGGTGAACTCGAAGCCGTAGGCGACTTCGGTGTAGGCCACCGCGTAGCGCGCCACCCACAGGTAGCCGCACAGGCCGGCCACCAGCCCGGACAGGCCGTAGGTCCACAGCAGGCGCCGCGCGGTCGGGATGCCGATGTAGCCGGCGCACTGCGGCGCATTCCCGATCGCGAACAGGTCGCGTCCGAAGCGGGTGAAGCGCGCGATGAACAGGAACAGCGCGAACGCGGCGGCGGCGATCCACACCAGGTGCGGCAGGCCGAACAGGCGCGTGAGCGGAAACGCGATGAACTCGGCCGGCATCTGGTGCGCCGAGACCCAGGTCCCGCCCGACAGCACGAACACCAGGCCGCGGTACACGCTCATGGTGCCGAGCGTGATGACGATCGGCGGCAAGCCGAGGTAGCCGATCAGCCAGCCGTTGACCAGCCCCAGCACCAGGCCGGTGACGACCGCCATCAGCACCACCGCGACCAGCGGCGCTTCCGGATGGCGCGAGGCCAGCATCGCCGCGACCATGCCCGACAGCGCCAGGTTCGCCGCCACCGACAGGTCGACCCCGCGCGTGACGACCACCAGCATCTGGGCCAGCGCCAGCATCACCAGCAGGGTGCTGTCGGTGACCAGGTTGGCCAGCGAGGGCGCGCTCAGGAATACCGGGGCCTTGACGCCGACCGCCAGCACCAGCGCAATGACCATCAGGGCGAGCAGCGGCTCGCGTTGAAATAAAGCTTTCATGCTGCGTTTTCCTCTCGTTGCGCCGATGCCAGTTCGATGCCCGACGCGGCGGCCACCACGATTTCCGGCGTCGCCTCGGCGCGTTCGAACACGCGCCGCACATGTCCGTGCTGCATCACGACCACGCGGTCGGCCAGGCCCAGCACTTCCGGCAGTTCGGACGACACCAGGATCACCGACAGCCCGCGCGTCACCAGTTCGCTGATGAAGCGGTGCACCGCCGCCTTGGAGCCGATGTCGATGCCCTTGGTCGGCTCGTCCAGGATGATCACCTTGGGATCGGTCGCCAGCCATTTGCCGAGCACCACCTTCTGCTGGTTGCCGCCGGAAAGTTCGGACACATGCTGGGTCAGGTGGCTCGCCTTCAGTTCCAGCTGCTCGGCGAAGTGGCGCGCGATCTGCGTTTCACGGCTACGGTGCCCGCGCAGGAAGAACCCGATCTTCGACAGGATCGGCAGCGAGATGTTCTGCTGGATCGGCATCGTCAGGTGGGCGCCATGGTGCTGGCGGTCTTCCGGCACGTAGGCGATGCCGTGGGCGATGGCCTGGCCCGGCGTCGAGATGGCGACCGGCTTGCCTTCGAGGCGCACGCTGCCGGTCACGCCCGGCGTCATGCCGAAGATCGCCTGCATCACTTCCGAACGGCCGGCGCCGACCAGGCCGTAGAAGCCGAGGATCTCGCCGCGGCGCAGCGTGAAACTCACCTGGTCGAATTCGGTCGGGTGGCACAGCTGGTCGACTTCCAGCAGCGGGCCGCCGATCTCGGCCTGCGCCTTCGGATAGGCGTCGTTGACGGCGCGGCCGACCATCAGCGCGACCAGCTCGGCTTCGGTGATGGCGGACAGCGCGCCGTCGGCCACGAACTTCCCGTCGCGCAGCACCGTGTAGCGGTCGGCCACTTCGAAGATCTCGTCGAACTTGTGCGAGATGAAGATGACGGCGGTGCCTGCGGCTTTCAGCTGGGCGATGATGCGGTACAGCTCGCGGATCTCGCGCTGCGACAGCGCGGCGGTCGGCTCGTCCATGATCACCACGCGCGCCTCCTGCGACAGCGCGCGGGCGATCTCGACGAAGTGGCGCTGCGCCACCGACAGGTCTTTTACGCGCGCGCGCACCGGCAGCGCCACTTCCAGGCGCGCGAACAGGGCTTCGGCTTCGGCCTCGATGCGCCGCCAGTCGATGCGGCCGCCGGCGCGGGTCGGCTGGCGGCCGACGTAGATGTTCTCGGCCACCGAGAGTTCGTCGAACATCACGGTTTCCTGGTGCACGGCGGTGATCCCGGCCTGCATGGCTTCCTGCGGGCTTTTCAGCACCACCGGTTTGCCGTCGAGGAGGATGCTGCCGGCGTCGGGCTGGTAGATGCCGGTCAGGGTTTTCACCATGGTCGACTTGCCGGCGCCGTTCTCGCCGACCAGGGCCATGACTTCGCCGGCGCGGATGGTGAGGCCGACGTCGTTGAGGGCGTGGATGCCGTTGAAGCGCTTGCTGATGCCGGTCAGTTCGAGGACGGGGGCAGCGGATGCGCCGGGCGCGCTCGGGGTAGGGCTGGAAGCTTGGGTGACGGGCATGTGGATATGTGTTCTACGGACAGGTTAAGTGAGCCCGTCATTCCCGCGAAAGCGGGAATCCATGCTGAGCTTGCGGCATAGGTTCACCTGCCGGTCATCGCATACTCAGCATGGGTTCCCGTTTTCACGGGAACGACGGCTTTCTGGTAACGCTTATCTCAAGCGCACCGACACTTCAGAACATCTTGGCAAACTTCTCGACGTTCTCTGCGTTGTAAGTGAACGGCGGTCCCAGCGCCGCTTCGCCCTTGTCGTCCAGCGTCACCTGGCCCAGGCGGCCCACCGACACCGGGGTGCCCGCCTTGGCCGCCGCCTTGCCGGTCACGAACTGGTCGGCCGCGAAGGTCGCGGCGTAGCCCAGGTCGATCGGATTCCAGATCGCGAATTCCTTGACCGCGCCGCTCTTGACGTGGCCGGCCATCTCGGACGGCAACCCGAGGCCGGTCACGTAGACCTTGCCGACCAGGTGCTCGTCGACCACCGCCTTGCTGGCGGCGACGATGCCGACCGTGGTCGGGGC
>JAKOOD010000132.1 GCA_022701635.1 Burkholderiaceae bacterium
GCCGCCCACGAACTGCGCACGCCGCTGGCCGCGCTCAAGCTGCAGGTCACCAGCCTGGAACGCGCCCACTGCGACGAGGCGCGCCAGGTCGCCATCGGCCGGCTGTCCGCCGGCATCGAACGCGCCACCCGCCTGGTCGAGCAATTGCTGGTGCTGGCGCGCCAGGAAGCCAACGAAGCGCCGCGCCAGGCGGTCGACCTGGCCTCGCTTGCGGGACGCGCGGTGGCCGACCTGGCCGGCGTGGCGCAGGTCCGGCAGATCGACCTCGGCCTGCAGCACGCCGATGCCGCGGCTGTGCAGGGGCAGAGCGACGCCTTGATGATCCTGTTGCGTAACCTGGTCGACAATGCGATCAAGTACACCCCGAGCGGCGGCACGGTCGACGTGTCGGTGGAAGCGCGGGCAGGGGAGGTGGTGGTGACGGTCGAGGACAGCGGTCCCGGCATCCCGGCGGCGGAGCGCGAGCGCGTGTTCGACCGCTTCTACCGGGTGCCGGGTAGCGACGCCGCCGGTAGCGGGCTGGGGCTGGCGATCATCAAGTCGATCGCCGAGCGCCATGGCGCCCGCCTGACGCTGGGCGAATCGGCGCGCCTGAAAGGCCTCGAGGCCAGGGTCACTTTTCCGGCCCCTGGCGCGGGAAGCACAGGCTGAACACGGTGTCGGCCCCCGGTTGGATCTCGGCCTGGGCCCCGCCGCCGTGCAGGTGCATGATGACGCGCACGATCGGTAGGCCCAGCCCGACCGAGCTGCCGCTGGCGCGTGCGGGGTCGGCCTGGTAGTAGCGGTCGAACACGCGTTCCAGGTCGAACGAAGGGACGCCATCGCCGCTGTTGCTCACCGAGATCGTGATCCACGACTCGTCCGCGCGCGCCGCCAGCCGCACCCGGCCGCCCGGCGGGGTGTAGGTGATCGCGTTCGACATCAGGTTGTTGACGGCCCGGCGCAGCAGTACCGGATCGGCGAACAAAGGCACCGGCGGCATCGGGCCGAGCGTCAGCTGCACGTCTTTTTCCTCGGCCAGCATCTCGAAATAATCGGCGATGTGGGCCAGTTCGCGCTTGATGTCGAGCCGCTCGCGCCGCAGCGCGAGCTGGGCGTTTTCGGCACGCGCCAGGAACAGCGTGTTCTCGATCATGCGCGACAGCCGCTCGTACTCTTCCTGGGTCGAGGCGAGCAGGGCCTGGTATTCGTCGATGCTGCGTTCCTGCCCCAGCGCCACCTGGGTCTGCATCATCAAGGCATTGATGGGCGTGCGCAGGTCGTGGGCCAGGTCGGCGGCGAAACCCGACAGGCGCTGCACGCCTTCTTCCAGGCGGTCGAGCATGTCGTTGAAGGCGACCGCCATTTCGCGCAGCTCGGCCGGCATGCTGGACGGATCGAGGCGCGTGTTCAGGTGGTGGGTATGGATGTCGTTGGCCTTGGCGACCATGCCGCGCAGCGGGCGCAGGCCGCTGCGGATGGCCCAGAAGCCGAGCGCGCTGGCCAGCAGGATGCCGGCGCCCAGCGCGGTCAGCAGGTCGACGCGGTAGCGCTGCAGGATGGCCAGGCGGTCCGAGCGCTCGCGCAGCAGCAGCACGCGCACCTGGGTGCGCGCACCCAGGCCGCCGTAGTCGGCCAGCATGTCGAGCACGTGGGTCGGCGACTGCTCGCCTTCCACTTCGACGATGTCCAGGCGTTCCGGCGCGCGCGTCAGCGGTACCGGCACGTAGGCCGACAGGCGGCCCTCGTCCCGCACGGTCGATACCAGTACCTGCCCGTCCGGCAGCGCCACGTGCAGGCTCACGCCTTCCTGGCCGATCACCGGCGCCAGCACGGCTTGCAGCTGCTCCTGCGGCATGCGTCCGCCGGCCGGCAGGGTGCTCAGCAGCTGGCGCACCAGCAAGCCCTTGTTCAGCAGGTCGGCGTCGTCGCGCTCTTCCATCTGCACCGCCAGCGTCTGGTACAGGTAGGCGTCGACGACCCCGAACACGCCGGCGGCGATCGCCGCGAACAGCACGCCGAGGCGCAGCGAAATCGACAACGGCGTGCGCGTCACGCGCGTTCTTCCAGCAGGTATCCCATGCCGCGTACCGTGTGGATCAGCTTGTGCTGGTGCGGGTCATCGACCTTGGCGCGCAGGCGCTTGACCGCGACGTCGACGACGTTGGTGTCCGAATCGAAGTTCATGTCCCATACCTGCGAGGCGATCAGGGAACGCGACAGCACCTCGCCCTCGCGCCGCACCAGCAGTTTCAGCAGGGCGAATTCCCGCGGCGTCAAATCGATGCGCGTACCGCCGCGCGACACCCGGTGGCGCAGCAAATCCACTTCCAGGTCGCTCACCCGGATGACGTCTGGCTCGCGCGCCGGCGCCCGCCGCAGCAGGGTGCGGATCCGCGCCAGCAGTTCGGCGAAGGCGAAGGGCTTGACCAGGTAATCGTCGGCGCCCAGTTCCAGGCCGCGCACGCGGTCGGAGATCTCGTCGCGCGCCGTCAGGAACAGCACCGGCGTGTCCTTGCGCTGGCGCAGCTCGTGCAGCACGGTCCAGCCATCCATCTTGGGCAGCATCACGTCCAGCACGATCAGGTCGTAGTCGTGCTCGAGCGCCAGGTAGAGACCGTCCGGGCCGGAGCGCGCCAGGTCGGCATTGAAACCGGATTCGCGCAAGCCCCTGTTCAGGTAGTCGCCGGTCTTGGGGTCATCTTCAACAATCAGTATTCGCATCGATTTCGCGTCTATTCGCAGTCATTTTGCATCATTGCCATTGTGCCGGACTCTGGTGGTCTTGCGGGTGACAAATCCGACCCGCTTCTGTAATGCAATTGTCATATTCGGGTCATGCTCGTGTCAGCGGCAAAACTCTAGACTAGCCTCATCCAACCTAGAGGAGAAAATTATGAACCGCTCGACCCGTACCCTGATCCTCCCGCTGCTCGCCAGTGTCCTGCTCGCTACCGGTTGCGCCACCGCCTCCGACGTGGCACACACCAAACATGCACGTGCCGATTATGGCGTACCTGCCCAGCATGCGCACCGCACCATCGTCGTCCATGAGCGTACCCGCCATATCAATGTCACCAGTGGCGAGACCGTACAGTTCGACGTGAACGGCCAGCGCTTCGCCTTCGCCTTCAACAACTGGCCGAACAAGGACGTGGTCGACCTGTCCGTGATCGCCCCCGAAGGCGTGACCGCCCCGAAAGTGCGCGTCTACATCGCGCCGAATCCCCTGACCCAGGGCTGATGCCCGCGAGGGTTTGTAGCAAATGGCGGCAGGTCCGGTGACGGGCTTGTCGCTATGTATGTTTCCGCACCGAATAAATTTGTGCCCGGTCATATGCTCAAGTCGTACATTACGCCTGTTTGCACACCATGACCTCGCCTACCTCTGCCTTTCCCCAACCCAAACGGCGCCGGACCGCGCTTCTCTCCGTCGCCGCCTGGAAGCAATTCGTCGAGGTGGCCAAACCCTACTGGCTGAGCGAAGAAAAAAAGAAGGCCTGGTGGCTGCTGTTCGCGTTGATCGGCCTGATGCTGGTCGAGACCAAGCTGGCCGTCATGCTGAACGACCAGGCCGGCGAAATGACCTCGGCACTGGCCGCCAAGAACGGCAACCGCTTCTGGACGGCGGTGCGCGCCTGCCTGTTCACGCTGGCGTTTGCGGTACCGGTGTACGCCTTCTATTACTACATGCGCGACCTGTTCGCCAACCACTGGCGGCGCTGGCTTACCGGCCGCTTCCTCGACGGCTACCTGAAAGGGCGCAAATACTATGCGCTCGACGCCAACAAGGACATCGACAATCCCGACCAGCGCATCAGCGAAGACATCAACACCTTCACCGGGCGCTCCATTCACTTTCTCCTGATCTTCATCGGCTCGATCATGCAGCTAGTGGCCTTCAGTGCCGTGCTGTGGTCGATCTCGCACATGCTCGTGGGCGTGCTGGCATTGTACGCGTCGATCGGCACGGTGGTCGCCCTGTACGTGTTCGGTAACCCGCTGATCCACCTGAACTTCTGGCAGCTGCGGCGCGAAGCCGACTTCCGCTTCAGCCTGATCCGCCTGCGCGAAAACGCCGAATCGATCGCTTTCTATCGCGGCGAAGAACAGGAACGGACCCGCATCAATCTCAAGCTCGACAAGGCCATCCACAACTTCGCCAAGCTGATCAAGAAGCAGCGCAACCTGAACATGTTCCAGCGCACTTTCAGCCAGCTGACGCTGGTGCTGCCGGGCGTGATCCTGGCCAGCGGCGTGCTGTCGGGCGAGCTGGAGGTCGGGCGCGCGATCCAGGCCGCCGGCGCCTTTACCGCGGTGCTGGGCGCCGTCGGCGTGATCGTCGACAATTTCGAAAGCCTGAGCCGCTTCATCGCCGGCATCGGTCGCCTGCATGGCCTGTCGCGGCTGGTGCTGGACGATGCCGCACCTGCCGGTGCCGCCGGTCCTGCCGGCAATGCGCATCCGAGCATCGAGCGGCGTCCCGGCACGCACCTGGCGCTGCAGTCGCTGACCCTGCATCCGCCCCAGTCCGAGCGCGTGCTGATCAAGGAACTGAACCTGACCCTGAAGCCGGGCGATGCGCTGCTTATCACCGGCGACAGCGGCTGCGGCAAGAGCTCGCTGCTGCGGGCGATCGCGGGCTTGTGGCAGACCGGCAGCGGCACGATCCAGCATCCGCCGCAAGAGGACTTCTTCTTCCTCCCGCAGCAGCCCTACCTGCAGCGCGGCACGCTGCGCAGCCAGCTGATCTACCCCAGCACGCATACGTCCTTGGGCGACGCCGAGCTGCTGGCCATCCTGGAGCAGGTGCACTTGCCGCGCCTGGCCGGACGCGTGGGCGGCCTGGATGCCGTGCAGGATTGGGACAAGCTGCTGTCGGTCGGCGAGCAGCAACGCCTGGCCTTCGGCCGGGTGCTGGTGCATGCGCCGAAGATCGTCATCCTGGACGAAGCGACCAGTGCGCTCGACGGCGCCAACGAAGCGGCGCTGTACGCGCGCCTGCGCGAGAGCGGCACCACGCTGATCAGCATTGCGCACCGGCCGGCGGTGCTGCGCCACCATACCCACGTGCTGCACCTGATGGGGGAGGGGCAGTGGGAACTGCTGGATGCGACGGTGTACCGCTTCGATGGCGCCGCGGCAGAAATGCGGTCGAATGAGGCGCGGGTACAGCCGGCGCGGCGGCCGCCGGCGGTCGCCGTCACCGGCTAGGCACCAGCGGGGAGTCCGGACCACGTCGGGTGGTTTGTCATGGCGTCGTCATGCACGCGGTTTACATTGGCGACGTTGTAAAGCCGTATCGGCATGGCAACGACATGCGAGCGTTTTGCTTGCATAAAAGTAATCCACCAACGCCCGGACAAACCTCATGACCTCACGACGCAGTTTCCTGCGCGGCACTGCCCACGCGGGTATCGCCGCCGCCACCTACGCAGCCTTCCCGCCGGCGATCCAGCGCGCGCTCGCGATTCCCGCCAATAACGCGACGGGCACCATCCGCGACGTCGAGCACGTCGTGATCCTGATGCAGGAAAACCGCGCCTTCGACCATTATTTCGGCACCCTGGCCGGCGTGCGCGGCTTCGGCGACCGCTTTCCGATTCCGCTGCCGGAAGGCCGCACCGTGTGGCAGCAGCGCCTGGGCAACGGCACCGTGGTGATGCCCTTCCACCTGGACGGCAGCGTCGGCAACGCGCAGCGCGCCAACGGCACGCCGCACGACTGGAACGACAGCCAGATGGCCTGGGACAACGGCCGCATGGACCAGTGGCCGCGCTACAAGAACCCGATCTCGATGGGCTACTTCAACGAGAACGAAATCCCGTTCCAGTTCGCGCTGGCCAATGCGTTCACGCTGTGCGACGCCTACCATTGCGCGATGCACACCGGGACCGACGCCAACCGCTCGTTCTTCATCACCGGCACCAACGGCGCGGTGCCGACCGGTACCGCCTTCGTCACCAACGAGTGGGACGCGATCGACGGCGTGCAGGGCGGCGTCAACACCGGCTACACCTGGACCACCTACGCCGAGCGACTCGAAAAGGCCGGCGTGAGCTGGATGAGTTACCAAAATATGCCCGACGAGTGGGGCGACAACATGCTGGGCGCGTTCCGCCAATTCAGGAAAGCCAACATCGCCTCCGGCTACCCGGTCTCCAGCGGCGGCGCGCCGGGCCAGCCCTATACCAATACCGGCCAGGCCTTGCCCTATCACGCCTACGACGCGGCAACCGACAACGTCAACAACCCGCTGTACAAAGGCATCGCCAACACCCTGCCGGGCACCCGCCCCGAGCAGTACCTGGACGCCTTCAAGCGCGACATCCGCGAAGGCAAGCTGCCGCAGGTATCGTGGCTGAACGCGCCGTCGATCTATTGCGAGCACCCCGGTCCATCCAGCCCGGTGCAGGGCGCCTGGTTCATCCAGGAAGTGCTGGACGCGCTGACGGCCAACCCCGAGGTCTGGAGCAAGACCGTGCTGATCGTCACCTACGACGAGAACGACGGCTATTTCGACCACGTGCCGTCGCCGTCCGCACCGTCGCCCGACGGCAAGGGCGGCTACGCCGGCAAGACCACGCTGGCGCCGGCCGACATGGGTCCCGAGTACTACACCCACGGCAAGCCGGCCGGCAGCAGCAAGCAGCCGGCTGCGGACGGCCGCGTCTACGGCCCCGGCCCGCGCGTGCCGATGTTCGTGATTTCGCCCTGGAGCCGCGGCGGCTGGGTCAACTCGCAAGTGTTCGACCACACTTCGGTGCTGCGTTTCCTGGAAGCGCGTTTCGGCGTCAAGGAACCGAACATCGGCCCGTTCCGCCGGGCGGTCTGCGGCGACCTGACCAGCGCCTTCAACTTCGCCACGCCCAACGCCGACACCCTGCCGACGCTGGCGGGCCGCAAGGACCGGAGCCAGGCCGACGCCCTGCGCGCCGCCCAGCAGCGCCTGCCGCAGATCGCGCCGCCGGCGTCGCCGCAGATGCCGCTGCAGGCCGCCGGCACGCGGCCCTCGCGCGCGCTGCCGTATGAACTGGCGACCACCTGCGAAGTGCAGCCCGGCGCCACCATGTCGTCCGCGCGCGTCGCGCTGACCTTCACCAACACCGGCCGCCAGGCCGCCGTGTTCCACGTGTACGACCGCAAGGACCTGGCCGCCGTACCGCGCCGCTACACGGTCGAGGCGGGCAAGTCGCTTGCAGATACCTGGACACCCGGCGTCAGCGGCGCTCCGTATGACTTGTGGGTATTGGGACCGAACGGCTACTTCCGCCACTTCACGGGCAGCGCGCTGCGCGCCGTCGCCGCGGGCCAGCCGCGGCCGGACGTACAGGTGCGCTGCGACGCCGCTACCGGCGAGCTGGTGCTGCGCCTCGTGAACACGGGCGCGGCGCCCTGCACCTTCAACCTGGCCGCGAACGCCTACGCGCCGCTGCGCCAGATGCAGACGCTGGCGCCGCGCACGGAATTCGTCGTGCGCGTGCCGCTGGCCGCCAACGCCTACTGGTACGACTTGAGCGTCACCGTGTCCAGCCAGCCCGACTACCTGCGCCGCTTCGCCGGG
>JAKOOD010000052.1 GCA_022701635.1 Burkholderiaceae bacterium
GGTAGAAGCGGTGGCGATCCACACCAACCACCGCCACCTGACGCCGCGGCAGGCGGGCGACGTGAGGGCGGCCGGTTTCGGCCTGTTCTGCTATACGGTCAACGAGCCGGCGCGGGCGCGCGCGTTGCTGGGCTGGGGCGTGGAGGCGTTCTGCACCGACCGGATCGACCTGATCGGCCCCAATTTCGCCAGCGGCGGGTAGGGTGGGCTCCCTGAGCCCATGCGGATGCCGGCGTAACGCAAACGTTCGCGTGGGCATGGGGTGCCCACGCTACGCTTGTCGAATACGCAACAATAATGAGGCAGGGCTAATCGGTACGCCGATTCCTTGCAACACCTACGCTATAATCGATCTTCTCCATATAGCATGCTGCCTTCATCCGCCCCTACGACATGAAATCCACCGAAATACGCGAAAAGTTTCTCAAGTTCTTTGAGTCCAAAGGCCACACGATCGTCCGCTCCAGCCCGCTCGTGCCGGGCAACGACCCGACGATGTTGTTGACCAACAGCGGCATGGTGCAGTTCAAGGACGTGTTCCTGGGCCTGGATACGCGTCCGTACAAGCGCGCCACCACCGTGCAGCGCTGCGTGCGCGCCGGCGGCAAGCACAATGACCTGGAAAACGTCGGTTACACCGCGCGTCACCACACCTTCTTCGAAATGCTGGGCAACTTCAGCTTCGGCGACTACTTCAAGCGCGACGCCATCCACTTTGCCTGGGAACTGCTGACCAAGGTCTACGCGCTCCCTGCCGAGAAGCTGACCGTCACCGTCTACTTCGAGGACGACGAAGCCTACGACATCTGGGCCAATGAGATCGGCGTGCCGAAAGAGCGCATCATCCGCATCGGCGACAACAAGGGTGCGCGCTACGCCTCCGACAACTTCTGGCAGATGGCCGACACCGGCCCCTGCGGTCCGTGCACCGAAGTGTTCTACGACCACGGCGCCGACATCTGGGGCGGTCCTCCGGGCTCGCCGGAAGAAGACGGCGACCGCTTCATCGAGATCTGGAACCTGGTGTTCATGCAGTTCAACCGCGACGAGCAGGGCGTCCTGACCCCGCTGCCGAAGCCGTCGATCGACACCGGCATGGGCCTGGAGCGCCTGGCCGCGGTGCTGCAGCACGTGCACAGCAACTATGAAATCGACCTGTTCCAGGCGCTGATCCGCGCGGCCGCCCGCGAAACCGGCACGACCGACCTCGAGTCGAAGTCGCTGCGCGTGATCGCCGACCACATTCGCGCCGCCTCCTTCCTGATCGTCGACGGCATCATCCCGAGCAGCGAAGGCCACGGCTACGTCCTGCGCCGCATCATCCGCCGCGCGCTGCGCCACGGCCACAAGCTGGGCCAGACGAAACCCTTCTTCTTCAAGCTGGTCGAAGACCTCGACATCGAGATGGGCGACGCCTATCCGGAGCTGCGCGAAGCGAAACAGCGCGTGATGCAGACCCTGAAGGCCGAGGAAGAGCGCTTTGGCGAGACCCTGGAAAACGGCATGAAGATCCTGGAAGCCCAGTTGGCCAAGGATCCGCAGAACCTCGACGGCGCCACCGCCTTCACGCTGTACGACACCTACGGCTTCCCGCTCGACCTGACCGCCGACATCTGCCGCGAACGCAACGTCACGCTGGACGAGGCCGGCTTCACGGCCGCCATGGAGCAGCAGAAGAAGACCGCGCGCGCCGCCGGCAAATTCAAGATGGCGGCCGGCGTCGAGTACGCAGGCGAGAAGACCAAGTTCGTCGGCTACGAGTCGCTGGTCCACAACACCCACGTGCTGGCCCTGTATGCGGGCGGCGTGTCGGTGCAGGAACTGCAGGCCGGCCAGGACGGCATCGTGGTGCTGGACACCACCCCGTTCTACGCCGAGTCGGGCGGCCAGGTCGGCGACAAGGGCGTGATCAAAGCCGGCGGCGGCGTTTTCGAAGTCGAGGACACGCTGAAGATCCAGGCCGAAGTGTTCGGCCACCACGGCGTGCTGCAGTCGGGCTCGCTGAAGGTCGGCGACACCGTCGACGCGCAAGTCGACGAGGCCAAGCGCGCGCGCACCATCCGCAACCACTCGGCGACCCACCTGATGCACAAGGCCCTGCGCGAGGTGCTCGGTTCCCACGTCCAGCAGAAGGGTTCGCTGGTCGATCCGGACAAGACCCGCTTCGACTTCTCGCACAACGCACCGCTGACCGCGGAAGAGATTGCGAAAGTCGAGCAGATCGTCAACCGCGAAATCCTGGAAAACCACGCGACCCAAGCCCAGCACATGTCGATGGACGACGCCGTCAAGCACGGCGCCATGGCGCTGTTCGGCGAAAAGTACGGCGACACCGTGCGCGTGCTGGATATCGGCTCGTCGAAAGAGCTGTGCGGTGGCGTGCACGTGACCCGCACCGGCGACATCGGCCTGTTCAAGATCGTCTCGGAATCGGGCGTGGCCGCCGGCATCCGCCGCGTCGAAGCCGTGACCGGCGAAGGCGCACTGGCGCTGGTGCAGGCGATCAACCGCAAGCTGACCGAAGCCGCCGGCGCGCTGAAGACCAGCCCGGACGAACTGCCGTCGCGCATCGCCCAGGTGCAGGACCAGGTGAAGTCGCTGGAGAAAGAGATCGCCGCGCTGAAGTCGAAGCTGGCCGCAGGGCAGGGCGACGAACTGGTGACCCAGGCCATCGACGTCAACGGCATCAAGGTGCTAGCGGCAACGATGGAAGGCGCCGACGTGGCTGGCCTGCGCGAGACCATGGACAAGCTGAAGGACAAGCTGAAGACCGCCGCCATCGTGCTGGCCTCGGTGGCCGACGGCAAGGTCAGCCTGATCGCCGGCGTCACCGCCGACGCCACCGGCAAGGTCAAGGCGGGCGAGCTGGTCAACTTCGTCGCCAAGCAGGTCGGCGGCAAGGGCGGCGGCCGTGCGGACATGGCCCAGGCCGGCGGTACCGATCCTGCTGCGCTGCCGCAAGCGCTCGCGGGCGTGGCCGGCTGGGTGACCGAGCGCGTCGGCGCTTGAGTTTGATCGCTCCGCCATTCCTGTGGCGGAGCAGGTGTCGAGTAGGGTGGGCACCCTTGTGCCCACGCGAACGTTCGCGTCACGCCAGCTTTCGCGTGGGCACAGGGTGCCCACCCTACGGTCTGCACGGATCCCCTGCGCCTATCACAGGCTTTCTCACCAATTCTATCTAGCCGTCAATTCTTCCCAGCTGTCAAGGTCTTGTTGTTGGTGCAACACAACACGGGTATCGCAATTTGATGCGCCGCGTCATAATCCTGCAATTGGAGTAGTATGCACAGTGCAGGGCATATGCCCACCAACACGCAGGCAATATCGATGACTGAAACCATAATCGACCCCGGTACCATCGAGTATCGGAAGGATCTGGACGCACGCGGCTTGAGCTGCCCGCTGCCGATCCTCAAGGCCAAGAAGGCGCTCGCCGAACTGGCAAGCGGTGAAGTGCTGCGGATCGTGGCCACCGACACCGGCTCGGTACGCGACTTCCAGGCCTTCGCCAAACAGACCGGCAACGCGCTTCTGGCGCATACCAATCTCAACGGCGAATTCACGTTCTGGTTGCGTCGCAAGTAACCGAACGTCAACGCTGTTCCGACGTCCCGCAGGGCGGGGCAAGCGCCCCGTCAAGCTTCTGAACTTTCCCTGAAAAAATGACCCCAGTGTAAATTAGGGGAATTCCTCTAAGCTAAAATCGCACGATCGTGCTTTAATTCTGCTCTGAACGGAATTTGCTTTTATAATTCGGATCATTTTAGTCAGTCACTTATTCATTTTCCAAAGGCCCACTATGAAAGTCCTGGTACCCGTCAAACGCGTGGTCGACTATAACGTCAAGGTCCGCGTCAAGTCCGACGGCAGCGGTGTCGATATCGCCAACGTCAAAATGTCGATGAACCCGTTCGACGAGATCGCGCTGGAAGAAGCGACCCGCCTCAAGGAAGGCGGCAAAGTGACCGAAGTCGTGGCGGTGACCTGCGGCGTGACCCAGGCCCAGGAAACCCTGCGTACCGGCATGGCGATCGGCGCCGACCGCGGCATCCTGGTCGAGACCGGTGCCGAGATCGAGCCCCTGGGCGTGGCCAAGGTCCTGAAGGCACTGGCCGACAAGGAACAGCCGCAACTGATCATCCTCGGCAAGCAGGCGATCGACGACGATTCGAACCAGACCGGCCAGATGCTGGCTGCGCTGCT
>JAKOOD010000139.1 GCA_022701635.1 Burkholderiaceae bacterium
CACGGACGAGTGTGGCATATTTACCGCACCCGGTTAAATGTTGCCGCCTGGAATGATAAAATTGGCGATGGGTAGATTGCCCCGTATTGGAACCCCATGAGCAGACAGCCCGCCGCCTTCGACACCCTCCCCATCGTCCACGATGCCAGCCTCCCGGGCATTGGCGAGAGCGTGGACCGTTCGCAACAGCGCATGAACGCCATGCTGGAGAGCATCGGCGACGCCTTCTTCGCCGTCGACCGCGACTGGCGCGTCATTTACGCCAACCGCAAGGCGGCCGCCTTCGTCGGCATCGAGCTGGGCGCCGGCCTCGGCCGCCAGCTGCTGGACCTGGTGCCGATGCTGGAGGGTACCGCGCTGCTCGACCACTACCGCAGCGCCATGGCCAGCGGCTGCGCCGGGGTGCTGGAGACACTGTGGGCGCCGACCGGGTCCTGGGTCGAGGTGCGTACCTACCCGACCGACGACGGGCTGTCGGTCTATTTCCACGACATCAGCGAACAGCGCCGCGCCGCCGACGCCCTGCGCCGCAGCGAGCAGCGCTTCCGCAGCCTGTTCGAACAGGCTGGCGACAGCATCCTGATCACCGACCGCGACCTGCGCGTGGTGGCCGCCAACGCCAGCGCCTGCGCCACTTTCGGCTACAGCGAGACGGAATTCATCGGCAGCAGCGTGCACCTGGTCGACAGCGGCTTCCCCTACGACGGTGCGCTGCTGGACAGCCTGCGCAAGGGCCACGCCCATCTGCTGCGCATCACCAAGCGGCGCCGCGACGGCAGCACCTTCCCGGCCGAAGTGCGGGTATCGCGCTTCGAGGATGGCGGCCAGGAATTCTTCCAGGCAATCATCCGCGACCTGAGCGAACGCGAAGAGGCCGAGCGCCGCCTGCGCCACCTGGCCACCCACGACAGCCTGACCGGGTTGCCCAACCGCACCCTGCTGCACGAACGCCTGCAGGCCGCGCTCGACGCCTGCACCGGCGACGCGTCGGTCGCGGTGCTGTTCCTCGACCTCGACCGCTTCAAGGAAATCAACGATTCCTTCGGCCATGACCTGGGCGACGTGCTGCTGTGCGAAGTGGCGCAGCGCCTGCGCCGCGCGCTGGGTCCGGACGATACGCTGGCGCGCCTGGGCGGCGACGAATTCGTGGTGGTCGCCCCGTGCCACGGCGGCGGCGCCGAGGCCGAGGGCATCGCCGCGCGCCTGCTGGCGCTGCTGGCCGCGCCGGTGCCGGTCGGCACCCAGGACGTGATCATCGGCGCCTCGATCGGGATCAGCCTGTACCCGCGCGACGCCGCTACCCGCGAAGTCCTGTTCCAGACCGCCGATACCGCGATGTACCGCGCCAAGGCGGCCGGGCGCAACCGCTACCGCTTCTTCGAAGCCGCCATGACGGCGCGCGCACAGGCGCGCATGGCCCTCGAGACCACGCTGCGGCCGGCGCTGGCGCGCGGCGAATTCGAGCTGGCCTTCCAGCCGCGCATCGACCTGCGCAGCATGGCCATGGTCGGGATGGAGGCGCTGATCCGCTGGAACCATCCGCAGCTGGGACGTGTGCCGCCGGGCGAGTTCATCGCCATCGCCGAGGAAACCGGCCTGATCAACGAGATCGGGCACTGGGTGCTGCACGAAGCTTGCCGCGCGACGCAGGCGCTGGTGGCCAGTCACGCCAAGCCGGTGCGGGTGTCGGTCAACGTCTCGGCGCGCCAGCTGGCCCAGGCCGGCTTTGTCGGCGAGGTGCGCGGCTCCCTCGAAGCGTCGGGGCTGGCACCCCGCCACCTGGAACTGGAGCTGACAGAGAGCGCCCTGATCGAAGACATGGACCGCACCGCCGCCATGCTGGGCGAGCTGCAGGCGCTGGGGGTCAAGATCGCGGTCGACGATTTCGGTACCGGCTATTCCGGCCTGGCCTACCTGCGCCGTTTTCCGATCGACGTGCTCAAGCTCGACCGTTCCTTCGTGCTGCAGGACGACGGCCGCATCAGCGCGTTCGACTTCGTGAAGGCCTTCGTCGACATGGCGCATGCACTGCGCATGTCGGTGGTGGCCGAGGGCGTCGAGACCGCCGAGGTGCTCGACTTCCTGCGCGCCGCCTCCTGCGACGAGGCGCAGGGCTACCTGCTGGCGCGCCCGATGCCGCTCGCCGCGGTCGACGCGCTGCTGGGCGCGAACTGAGCCGTTCAGGCCGCGGCGGTGGCGCGCCCAGCGGCGCCGCTGCCGGCCTCGGGCTCGACCTCGGACTCGGGCACCAGCAGGTGCAGCTGATCGTCCAGCACCTCGAAACGCAGCGGCAGCGCCATCCTGCAGACTTCGCCGTCGGTCGCGACCTTCAGGCGCCGGCGGCCGGACAGCAGCGGTCCGCGCACCGTCATGCTGCGGAAGGCGAAGGCGTCGACGTCCTCGGCCTCGCCAAGCCGACCCATGGCGCCGCGCACCAGCAGGCCGAGCATGCGCAGCTTGCCCACCGCGCGCGGCGCGATCGCGGCCAGCCGGCCCTCGTCGAGCGCATCCTGCAGCGGCGGCATGCCGACCTGCTCCATCTGCAGCCGGTTGTTGCCGACGAACAGGGTCGGCGTGCGCAGGTGGCGTGGCTGGCCGTCGAGTTCCAGCGTGATGCGCAGGTTGCGGTGGCGCCCGAGCGCGGTCTTGAGCGCCGACAGCAGCGCCACCACCCGCGAACGGCCGTACTGGCGCTTGTCGTGCTCGCGCTCTTCCAGCAGTTTCGGGTACAGGCCGACGCTGGCGTTCACCAGGAAGATGCGCTCGTTGACGCGGCCGATCTGAACCGGCCGCACGCGCGCGCGCAGCAGCGCATGCACCGCCTCGGCCAGGTCTTCGGGAATGCTGTGGGTGCGGCCGAAATAATTGAAGGTACCCTGGGGCAGCACCCCGAACGGACAACCGGCCCGCACCGCCTCGTGGGCCACCGTGTTGAGGGTGCCGTCGCCGCCGGCTGCGACCAGGATGCCGCCTTCGGCGCGCGCGCGTGCCGCCATCTTTTTGGCGGTGGCGCCGAGTTCGGACGCATCGTGCACCACCTCGAGGTGGCAGCGCCGTCCGGCGCCCTCCAGCACGTCGCGGATGGTCGAGCAGCGCAGATCGGTTTCGGCGTGTCCCGACCCGGCGTTTAGTACCACCAGGAAAGGCGCGTCCGGGCGCGGTTCGGTCATCTGCATGCTGGGCTTGCCTCCACGGTTGAATCGGTCGACGCCAGCATAGCAGTGTTTACGTCCACCCGCGGTCCGCTTGGCGGCCGCGGGGCGGATCGACGCACGTGTCGTATATTTGTCGACGCGTCAAGGACGGCAGCGGAGTTATACTCGTCCTCGTAATTATTACAAGAACGAGACACACCATTCGGCCCGGACTGAGCAAGCGCCCAGAGAGGCTACGCCACGGCGCATTCGCCGTCCTCTATCCATAGTCATCACAATGAGAATCAGCAAGGAAAAGGCCGCCGAAAACCGGATGGCATTGATCAAAGCTGCCAGCAAGCTGTTCCGCGAACGCGGCATCGACGGCGTCGGCGTCGCCGAGATCAGCAAGGAAGCCGGCCTGACGCACGGCGCGCTGTACGCCCACTTCAAATCGAAGGAAGAGCTGGCGCTCGAAGCGCTGTCCTACGGTCTGGAGCAGGCCAACGCCCGCATGTACGCCTCCACCAGGGACGGCATGCCCGACCTGGACGTCTTCCTCGACCAGTTCCTGGCCGTGGAAGGCCGCGACGACTACGGGACCCGCTGCCCGATCTCGGCCTCGGCGAGCGAGATCGGACGCCAGGACAAGGCGATCAGCGCCCGTTTCGCCGAAGGCTACATGGTGCTGGCACGCGCCTTCGAGCGCCAGATCGCGGCCAACCAGCCCGGCAGCGACGCGCTGGCGCGCGGGATGGTGGCGGTGGCGACGATGGTCGGCGGCCTGGCGGTGGCGCGCGGCGCCGCCAAGGGCAATCCGGCCATGTCGGAACAGCTGCTGAAGGCGACGCGCCAGCTACTGGACGAGCTGATGCACGCCGCGCCCAAGTAAGAACGTGTTCTTCTGGAACGGAGCGGCCGTTTCGCAGGGCGGCCGCTTCGTCATCCCTGCCTGCTGCGTGGCTTACTTGGTGACCGCGATCTCGGTGCGGTGACCGCCCTTGAAGGTGTACAGCGTGATCGCGCCGTCGCGGATGTCGCCGCGGTTGTCGAAGGCGATCTTCCCGGTCACGCCCTTGTATTGCGTCTTCGCCAACAGCGGCAGGTAGGTGGCCGGATTGGCCGAGCCGGCCTTGTCCATCGCCGCTGCCAGCAGCAGCGTGGCGTCGTAGGAGTACGGCGCGATGATCTGGACGTCGATGCCGTAGCGCTTGCGGTAGTCGGCGCGGAACTTGTCCATGGCGGCCTTGCCCGCCGCTTCGACGCCGCCGGCTTCGGCGCAGACCACCTGGCCGTCGGCCATGGTACCGCCGGACAGCTTGTGCATCTCGTCCGAGCAGATGCCGTCGCCGCCCATCATGCGCGCGTTGAGGCCGAGCTGCTTCATCTGGCGCAGCATCGGACCGGCCACCGCGTTCATGCCGCCGAAGAACACCAGGTCCGGCTTGGCGGCGCGCACGCGGGTCAGGATCGCCGCAAAATCGGTGGCCTTGTCGTTGGTGAATTCCTTGGCCACCACGTTTACGCCCTGCTGGCGCAAGCCGTTGCTGAACTCGTTGGCCAGGCCCTGGCCGTAGGCGGTGCGGTCGTCGATGACGGCAACGCGCTTGACGCCCATGGTCTTGGCGGCATAGCGGCCCAGCACCTGGCCCAGCTGGATGTCGTTGGCGACCACGCGGAAGGCGGTATTGAAACCCTGCTGCGTGTATTTCGGCGACGTGGTCGAGGCCGAGATCTGCGGAATGCCCGCATCGTGGTAAATCTTGGAAGCGGGAATCGTGGTGCCCGAGGTTTCGTGGCCGATCACCGCATTCACCTTGGCATCGGCGAGCTTCTGCGCCGCGGCCGTCGCCTGTTTCGGATCGCCGCCGTCATCTTCGCCGACCAGCACCCACTTCACTTTCTTCCCGCCGATGGTCGCGCCGCGCGCGTTCAGGGCTTCGATCGCCATGCGCACGCCGTTCTCGCTGTCCTTGCCGAAGTGCGCCACCGCGCCGGTCATGGCGGCCACGTGGCCGATCCGCACCGTTTCCTGGGCGCTCGCCAACCCTGCGGCGGACAGCGCCGCCATCAACAATACCTGCTTCTTCATTCCATCCTCATCTAATTAAGTGATTCTTTATGCCAAACCGATAGGGTACCGTGCCTTGCCGTAACTCACAAGTGTGACGGCCCCACTGCCGGTTCAGGCACAATGCATGTTTTGCCTCTCCTTCCGTACCGATGTCCGCAGACCACCCGACGCCGCCTCGCCCGCTGCCCACGCTGAACGCCTTCACCCTGCTGCGCGGCCTGTTCCGCCGCCGGCGCCGCACCTCCGGCGCGCGCACCCCGCGCAGCGCCTTCATCCTGGAAGCCATCGATCCGGCCTGGGTGCAACGCTATCGCCAGGCACTCGGCTTTCCCGTTCCCGCAGCGCCGTCTGCCATCCCGCTGACCTTCTATTACCTGCTGGCGCAGCGCGCCCAGGTGGCGACCATGCTGGACCCGGCATTTCCCTTCCGCCTGGCCGGCACCGTGCATGCCGAAAACGCCCTGCAGCTGGGCGCGCCCCACCAGCCGGCGCTGCCACTGGCGCTGAACACCACCGTGGCGATCCGCCCGCCCAACGAGAAAGGCGCGGTGTACGCCACGCTCGAGACCCTCGGCGAACAGGACGGCCGCACCGTGTTCACCTGCCGCAGCACCTACCTGGTGGTGCGCGGGGGGCGTGGCGGGCATGGCCGGACGCGCCCGCCCGATACCTCGCTGCCACCCATCGCCGCCTGGCGCCTGGCGGCTGCCAGCGGACGCGCCTACGCGCGCCTGTCCGGCGACTGGAACCCGATCCACTTGTGGCGCTGGTCGGCCAACCTGATGGGCATGAAGCGCCCGATCATCCACGGCATGCACACGCTGGGGCGCGCCTGCGCCGAACTGGAACGTGCCGGCGGCCGCCCGCTCGCCGCGCTGGAAGCCCGCTTCAAGGCCCCTGCCGCGCTCGGCAACGAACTGGCGCTCGGCGCCGACCTGGCCGGCGGCACGTTCGCGGTACGCTGCCGCGAACGCACCGTGGCCGAAGGCCATTTTACCTTCGGTGCCGCCGACGCCTGAACGGCGCCGGGACGGGACAATCCCGCATTTGATGCAGGTCAAGCGATGCACTCGGCATGGTTGTCATGCTGGTTGCATCGTGGCCACGCCTTTACGTACCGGAGCCTGCACATCAGCGGGCACATGCGCCAGCCGCTGGACAAGCCACTGTATCGCCGCATCCTGTTGCCGACCGTGCTGCGCTGGGGCTGCTGCGCTTACTTGTACGCTTACTTATATGCGCTTGCTTTTGCCCTGACTCATGCGCGCGGGGTGCTGAGGGTGTCCAGCAGCTTCAGCTCGAGCGGGCTGCGCAGAAGATCCGGCAAGGCGGCGCCGAAGGCGCGCATATAGGGCATCTGCAGGTGTTTGTCGAGCTCGCCGCGGTCGACCCAGTTCTCATACATGACGAACACCGAGGGGTCGTCCTGCAGGCGGTGCAGGTCATAGTCGATGCAGCCGGCTTCGGTGCGTGTCTGCGGCACCAGGCGCAGCAGATGCGCCTGCAAATCGGCTTCCTTGCCGGGTTTGGCGCGCATGGTGGCGATGACGGTGAGCTGGGACATGGCTTGCTTTCTTAGAAGGAAAGTTTGCAGTATAGCCGCCCCCGCCACTCCCTTCAGCGGGCGCGCCGGCCGAGGCGGCGCAAGCGCGCGCGCCAGCGCTCGACTTGTTCCTCGCTCAACCCGTCGGTGCTGCCGACCACGGTGGCCCTGACCGGGCCGATCCCGGCCGGTGCGAAAATGCTGCGCCGCACCAGCTTGAGGCTGGGGGCGCCGTGCAGCCAGCGGTAGACCGGCGCCGCCACCGGCGTGCTGACCACGATCCGCGCCGTACGGCCGCGCAGCGAGCCGTCGCCCGACAGTCGCACCGCCGACGGATTCACCGCATAGCCCGGGCGCGACACCTGTTCCAGGAAACCCTTCAGCATGGCCGGCATGTCGCCCAGCCACAGCGGGTACATCAGCACCAGGTGGTCGGCCAGGCGGATCGATTCCTGAACGGCTTCCAGCTGTGGCGGCAGGGTGCCGTGGCGCCACTCGGCCGGACTGCTCAGCAAGGGAAAGGCCAGGCGCGCCGGTTCCACCAGATCGACGCTGTGGCCGGCTTCGCCGGCGCCTTCGGCATAGGCGTCGGCCAGCATGTGGCACAGGTGCGGGCGGCGGCAATCGGGGTGGCCCTGCACGATCACGATACGCAGGCCCATCAGCGTACCTCGCGCGGCCGCAGCATCAGCGCCAGCTGCGCCGAGCCGTCGGCCGCGCGCAGGATCTGGAACCCACAGCGCTGCGCCAGTGCCAGCATGGCCGGGCTGCCGGCCGGCACCGATCCGCAGGCCAGCGTGACCCGGCGCTGCAGGCACAGGTCGAGCACGCAGCGCAGCATTAACCGGCCGAGGCCGCGTCCTTGCAGCGCCGGCCGCACCGCCAGGGCGAATTCGGCGGCGACATTGCCGCGATCGATGCTGAGACACAGTTCGCCGAGCAGCCAGTCCCTGCCGCCGGCGGCGGATGCCTGCGCCAGCACCAGCCGCAGCTGCACCCCGCCGTCCGTTGCCGGCTGCGAGAACGCGCGCAGGCGCCGCCCGCGCTCGCCGAGTGCCTGCAGGAAGGCCGCATGGGCCGGCGTGTCGCCGGGCGCCAGCGGACGCAGCCGTAACAGCCCGAACACGCTGTCGAGGCGGCGGTCGGTCAGCGGCGCCGGGGCCGCGGAGGGCGCCATGGGCGGATCCCCCCTTCCCTTGCCGACCGCGCGCAGCACGCCGGCGGCGGCGGGGGCCGAGAGGCGATCCGTCAGCAGGACCGGCGTCGGGTCATTGAGCAGGTTTGACATGGAACCAAGCCTAGCCGTAGGGGTAAGCGTTACTTTGAGGAACATCAAAGCCGACGGTAACTCCGTTGGAATCGACCCCATCCGTGCCAACCGTGCGCACGCTACGCCACTTTGCAGAACACCCTGAGATGTATCAAACTGAGAACCTGGCCGGCGCCGGCACCGCAAGCGCCAGCCCCTACCGGAGGAAAGCCGCATGAAAGCCCACGCCGCCAAGCCCACGCGTCCGCGCACCCTGGTCGCCGCGCTGCGGCATGCGCGCAAGGCCTTGTGCTGCCGTGTGCACGCGCTGCTGGGCGCGCCGGACGCCGAGCTGGCGCCTGCCTTCGCGCCGTTGGTGGCCGAAGTCGAGGCCGGTTTCCGGCATGAGGAACTGGTCATGGCCACGCTCGGCTATGAACGCCTGCGCGAGCAGCGCGCGGAAAACGCGGTGGTGCTGAGCGCCCTGCACCGGGTCTTGCCGCAGGTCGAGGCTGGCGACGCCGTACTCGGGCGCACCGTGCTGGACGCCCTGCTCGAGGTGCTCGACCTGCACCGGCTGAGCACCGGGGTGGCGCTGGCCGTGGCCGTGCAGCCGCCGCCGCTGCGGGTACGCGGCAGCGCGGCGCGCATCACGCAACGGGTCGGGATGCGCGCGCGTCACCCGCGCTAGCGCCCGGCCCGGCCCTTACTTGAGGCCGCGGCGCCGGCGCCGGATCGTCGGCCCGGCCACCATGAACATGCCGTCGCCCTGGTAGTGCAGGGTGTCCGGATGGCGCGGCGTGGCCAGCGCGCGCGCCGCCACCACTTCCCATACAAAGAAATCGTAGCGCTCCACCAGGCTGTCGTCGTGCAGCCGGCACTCGAAGTGCGCATGGCATTCCCGGATCGCCGGCGCGCCGACCCGCGCGGCCGGCTCCGGCGTCAGGCCGAAGGCGGCGAACTTGTCGATATCGGCGCCGCTGGTCGAACCGACGCCCAGCACCTGTTCGAGCTGGGCGCGGGTCGGCAGGTTCAGCACGCACTCGCCGCTGGCGCGGATCAGCCCGTAACTATGGTTGGCGCGCGAGATCACGCAGCCGACCAGCGAGGGCGAGAATTCCATCACCGTGTGCCAGCCCATCACCATCACGTCGGACTCGCCGTCGTGGGCCGAGCTGACCAGCAGCACCGGGCCGGGTTCGAGGTAGCGCCGCACCTGGTCAAGGGGCACCTCGCTTTTTCTTGCGGTATTGCGCTTGCTGGCTGGCATGCTGGCTCCGGTATCGATGGCTGATGGCTATTATCAGTGCCGGACACATGCGGCGGCGTACGCCTGGGCGCCGCGCGGGTGCCGATGGCGTAAAATCCCCGCTCGTCATCTCGAAGGAGGCAAGGCCATGTCCGCAGTGCGCATCCACCAGTACGGCAACCCCGATGCGTTGTCGCGCGGCGCGGCCGCCGTACCCGACAGTGCCGGGGCGCACGCGTCGAGCGCAAGCGGACGCGCAGTCGACAAGATGCTGCTGCCGGCGGGGATGCCCTGATCCGGACCGCCCTGACCGGCCGGCTGCGTCGCTACCGGCGCCTGCTGGCCCTGTGCGGGCTGTCGGCGCTGGCGCACATGGCCCTGCTGGCCTGGTTCGCCGCCACCGATGGCGCGCCGTCGGCCGCGCCGCCGGGGAGACAGGCGCCCCAAGCCCTGGTGCTGCGCCTGATGCCGGCCGACACCCCACGGCGCGAGGACGGACGCCGCCAGGCCCCCGAAGCCGCACCGGCCCCTGCCCCTGTCCCGGTGCCGCATCCGGCGCCGCTCGTCGCCCCGGCCCCGGCTGTCGCTGCCGCTGCGTCGGCGGCATCCGCGGCGCCATCCCTGCCCGCCGCCGCGGCGGCGCCGGCCGGCCAGCCCGCGCCGGATGTCCCCGCCGACGCCGCACC